>JAEDKS010000269.1 GCA_016295665.1 Clostridia bacterium | reverse complement strand
ACCCGCGCCCAGCATAAAGCCCACGGCGCTGCCGATCATGAACTTGCCCATTTTGCAATCACCTCCTCGCCGTGGAATGGGGAGCGGCGCACCACCGCTCCAGCCACGCGTCCTGTGGAAGCAGCACCAGCCCGGGCTCCTGCGCGTCGGGACAGACGGCGAAGCGCTCGCAGCGGAGCGTGCCGCAGGTGAACGCCTCCACGAGCCCGGGCAGGATCTCCAGCGCCGCCACCCGCAGCGTCAGCGGGTCGAGCCACGCGTCCACGACCACGCCCAGGTTCAGCCCGGCGGTGTCCCGTACGCCGTGCAGGGCGAAGTCCGCGCCCTCGGGCACCTTGCCCGGGGCCTCCCCCGTCACCACGGACACGCTGCCCGCCACCTTCAGCACCTCCGCGCCCAGCCACCGGGCCGCGCCCAGTCCCCGGCGCACCACCAGCCCCCGCAGCGCGTGCCCGTCCGGGGTCAGCACGGGCCGCTCCACACGGCTGATCGTGCGTCCCTCCCGAACCACCGGCAGCCCCACCAGGGCGCTCATCCGGATGCCAGCCATGGCTACAGGTCGTCCGCGTCCTGCACGGGCTCCTCCCGGTCATCCCAGGCGTTGCCCGTCCAGCTGCCCTGCGGGTCGGTGGGGCTGCGCCGGCGTGCCTCGCGCACGATGGCCTCCACCAGCTCCGGCGGGCGCTTTCCCCGCCTGCCGTTTCCTTCCGTCACGCTCATCGCCTCCTTCCGCAAGGTCATGTTGCCCGGGCGCGGGGCGATTCATGAGGGAAAATGCTGTCACGACCGCGACGCGAAGGGCGGCGGGAGCAGCGGAAAATTCCGCCGGCGCGGCCCGGAGCGGTTGATCTTTTCATCGGGGCATGCTATCATGTCAGACAACCATGCTGCGGAAGGGAGCGTGATGAACGCATGGAACGGATTGCGCTGCTGGAGCCCTGCGCCCGGTACGCCGACGACCTGTGGCGCTTTCGACAGGAGATTTTCGCGTGCGATGCCGAAAACGAGGATCGGTTTGCGGGCTGCGGCTGGCTCGACACCGCCGAATCCGCCGAGGCGTGGATCACCTCCTGCCGCCTGCGGAGGAGCGAGGCCACCTGCGGCCTGACCGGCACCGCCGTGCCCTCCCACACCTACCTGGCGGTTCGCGAAGGCGATGACCGCATCGTGGGCATCATCGACCTGCGGCACCACATCAACCACCCCGTCCTCGGCACCTGGGGCGGGCACTGCGGCTACTCCGTGCGCCCCTCCGAGCGCGGGCGGGGCTATGCCCGGGAGATGCTCCGGCTGAATCTCCCAAACGCCCGGGCGATGGGCATCCCCGCGCTGCTGGTCACCTGCGCCGACGGGAACATCGCCAGCGAGCGGGCCATTACAGGCAACGGCGGGGTCTATGAAAAAACCATCGACGTGGACGGGCGGCGCATCAAGCGCTACTGGATCGCCACCGGGGCCACCTGAGGGAGAAGCGCATGGACTGGATGGAGGAGGCCGCGATGCGGCAGAAGCGGGGCTGTCAGCTGCTCCTTGCCCGGGACAGCGAGTGTTTGCAGCCGCTGTCCTGTCTGCTGGGCCACGCGTCCCGGCGGGCGGTGGTGCTGTGGGCGCTGGAGCTTGGTTCCGGCGCGGTGGCGGCCCTGGAGCAGCGCTATCCGGAGGAGCCCCGCCCCCGGGCGGCGCTGGAGGGGGCGACCGCGTGGGCGGCGGGCCGCATCCAGATGCCCCAGGCCCGGCGTCTTATTCTGGACTGCCACGCGCTGGCCCGGGAGCTGACCGACCCGGCGGACATCGCCCTGTGCCACGCCGTCGGTCAGGCCTGTGCGGTGGTGCACACGCCCGGACACGCGCTGGGCTTCCCGATGTACGAGCTGACCGCGCTCATCCGCCGCCACGGCCTCACCGGAAGCCGGGACGCGGTGGAGACGCGCCTGCAGGTCTATGCCGACCGGCTCCGCTTCCATCTCTCCGGCGCGGACGACCCGGCCCGGGACTGGGCCCCGTTTCTGCGGTCGTAATACTAATTCTCGATAAAAATGTTGCACCGAGCGCAGCGATTTTTTCGTTATGGCAAAGCTGAGTGAAGCGAGGCGTACTGGAAGTACGTTGAGCGGAACGAAGCAAAGCCAGAGCGGAAAAGGCGCTGTGCGAATGCAATATTT
>JAEDKS010000268.1 GCA_016295665.1 Clostridia bacterium | reverse complement strand
GCGCCCGGCGGATGAAGCCCACATAGTTGCTGGCGCGGCAGCAGCCGCCGGTCTGGCTCATGATGAGCGCCAGGCGGTGGGTGTCATACTTGCCCGACAGCACCGCCTCCATCATCTGTCCCACAGTGATGATGGACGGATAGCAGGCGTCGTTGTTCACGAACTTCAGGCCCATGTCGATGGCGGAGCGGGTGTCGTTGCCCAGCATCTCCACGTTCAGGCCGTACTGCCGGAAGATCGGCTCCAGCAGCTCGAAGTGGATGGGGCTCATGTTCGGGGCCAGGATGGTGTAGTGCTGGTCGAACATCTCTTTGGTGAACTCGGTGCGGTGATAGGCGGCGGGCTGATGATGGGCCGTGATGCCCTTCTTCTGCCGCATGTTCATGGCTGCCAGCAGGCTGCGGACGCGGATGCGGGCCGCGCCCAGGTTGTTCACCTCGTCGATCTTCAGCACGGTGTAGAGCTTGCCGCTCTTTTCCAGAATGTCGCACACCTGATCCGTGGTCACCGCGTCCAGACCGCAGCCAAAGGAGTTGAGCTGCACCAGCTCCAGGTCGTCCCGGGTGGTCACATAGTCGGCGGCGGTGTAGAGCCGGGAGTGGTACACCCACTGGTCATTGGCCCGGAGAGGACGCTCGGAGACGAAGCTCTCCGGGATGCTGTCCTCAGTCAGCACCGCCAGCCCGTAGGAGGCGATCAGCTCCGGGATGCCATGGTTGATCTCCGGGTCGATGTGGTAGGGGCGGCCCGCCAGCACGATGCCCCGGCGGCTGTTCGACGCCATCCAGTCCAGGGCCCGCGCACCCTCCCGGCGCACGTCCTGCTTGGCCTGCTGCTGCTCCTGCCAGGCGGCGCTCACCGCCTCGCGCACCTCCCGCTCCGGAATCTGCCACTCCTCGCGGCACAGCCGCACCAGGCGATCCGCCGCGATCTTCTCGGAGGTCAGGGCGATGAAGGGGCGGATGTAGCGCACCTTGCCCTCCACCACGTCCTCCACGTTGTTCTTCAGGTTCTCGGGATAGGCCACCACCATGGGGCAGTTGTAGTGGTTCTGCGCCCCGGCGTTCTCCTGATGCTCATAGAACACGCTGGGGTGGAAGATGGTTTTGACGCCCTGATTGATGAGCCACTGCACATGCCCATGGGCCAGCTTGGCAGGATAGCACTCGCTCTCGGAGGGGATGGACTCCATGCCCAGGGTGTACAGCGCGTGGCTGGAAACGGGCGACACCATCACCCGGAAGCCCAGCTTCGTCAGGAAGGTGTGCCAGAAGGGATAGTTCTCCCAGATGTTCAGCACCCGGGGAATGCCGATCACGCCGCGCTTCGCCTGCTCCTCAGGCAGGGGCTCGTAGTCGAACATGCGCCGGAGCTTGAAGGCGGGCACATTGATGCCCTTGTCCGCGCTGGCGGCATGGCCCAGCCCCCGCTCGCAGCGGTTGCCGGTGATGTGATTGCGCCCGCCGGGGAAGCGGTTGATGGTCAGCATGCAGTGGTTGTTGCAGCCCTGGCAGCGGGTGGTCGCCGTCTTCCAGGTCAGGGACAGCATCTCCTCCAGCGGCAGGGTGGTGGTGGGCTGGCCCTCGTAGCGGTCACGGGCGATCAGCGCCGCGCCGAAGGCACCCATCATGCCCGCGATGTCCGGGCACACGCACTCCACGCCGCTGACCCGCTCGAAGGCCCGCAGCACCGCCTTGTTGTGGAACGTGCCGCCCTGCACCACCACATGGGTGCCCAGGTCGGCGGCGTCCGCCAGCTTGATGACCTTGAACAGGGCGTTCTTGATGACGGAGTAGGCCAGGCCTGCGGAGATGTCCTGGACGGAGGCCCCCTCCTTCTGCGCCTGCTTCACGTTGCTGTTCATGAACACGGTGCAGCGGGTGCCCAGATCCACGGGGTGGGGCGCAAAGAGTGCCTCGGCGGCAAAGCCCTCCGCCGTATAGCCCAGGGAGCCGGCGAAGTTCTCCAGGAAGGAGCCGCAGCCCGAGGAGCAGGCCTCGTTGAGCAGGATGGTGTCCACGGAGCCGTCCCGCAGCTTGATGCACTTCATGTCCTGTCCGCCGATGTCCAGCACGCAGTCCACCTTCGGGTCAAAGAAGGCGGCGGCGATGGTATGGGCGATGGTCTCCACCTCGCCCTCGTCCAGGCAGAAGGCGGACTTCAGCAGGT
>JAEDKS010000070.1 GCA_016295665.1 Clostridia bacterium | reverse complement strand
TGGGCCAGGGTGATGGGCTGGGCCTTCTGCAGGTGGGTGTAGCCGGGCATGATGGTGTGCAGGTGGTTCTGGGCGTGGCAGAGCAGGGCATCCAGCAGGTCGTCCAGCATCTCCTCGGTCTCCCGGCAGGCCAGCCGGGCGTACATGCGGCAGTCCAGCGCCACCTGGTCGTTGCGGCTGCGCCCGGTGTGGAGGCGCTTCCCGGCCTCGCCGATGCGCCCAATCAGCAGGGTCTCCACGTTCATGTGGATGTCCTCCGCGTCCACCTGCCAGGTGATCTTGCCGTCCCGGGCGTCCTGCAGAATGCCCCGCAGCCCCTCGACGATTTTGTCCGCGTCCTCCTTTGGGATGATGCCCTGCTCCCCCAGCATGGTGGCATGGGCGATGGAGCCGGTGATGTCCTGCTCGTAGAGCCGCTGGTCAAAGCTGATGCTCGAATGGAAGTCGTCCACCAGATGGTCGGTGGCCTTGGAAAAGCGTCCGCCCCACAGCTTCATGGTCTGTACTCCTCCTGTCAGCGGGCAAGCCCGCGATCTGTCTGCGCATAGGTTCCTGACGGAACAGCCTACAGTATAGCACGACAGGCCCGCTCCACGCAAGGGGCAAACGCGGCATTACCTCACCTTCACCCCCGTCGCCGCCTCGAAGTGGTACCGCACGATGCCCAGATCCACCCGGGTGTAGAACCCGCTCAGGCTCCGCGCCGTGACCTGCCCCTTCTCATCCAGCGCGATGCGGAAGCGCTGCTGGTTCATGGCGGTGGGGGCCAGCTGGGCCGCCTCCATGCCGGTGCGGAACCAGTCGGGCATGGCCCCCCGCACCTCGCACAGCGCCTCCATGGGCCGGGAGCGGTGGGCGGTGCCCTGCGTCACGCCGTAGCCGAGGGTCAGCACGCCCACCAGCTTCTCCCCTTCCCGCACGGTGCAGCGCCTTTTCGCCGCGCCCCGGGAGAAGGTCAGCGCCACCCAGCAGCTGTTCAGCCCCAGCCGCTGGGCCGTGAGGGCGATGCGCTCGCCGTAGTAGCCCAGCTTCTCCTCCCCCGCCGCGCCCGCGGGGCCCACCAGCGCCACGTAGTTCCGCACGCCGGAGAAGTGCCCGTAGTGGGCCATGGCCCCCTCAAAGGCGTGCTCGTCCCCCGTGACCAGCTGCAGGTGCAGCCCGCCCTCGGCGTTGCACTGATCCAGCTCCTGCCGCAGCGCCTGCGCGATGTCCTCCGGAATGGCCTTCTCCGTGTAGCTCCGCACCGAATGGCGGGCCCGTATGACCTCCATGATTTCCTGTCTGTCCATAGGATTGTTCTCCTTCGCTCACGGTTTGACGCATGATCCCGCCGCCCCTGCCGCGCCGGCCGCCGTCACCCCTCGGGCCGGATGAGCAGCACGTGCCGGAAGGGCGTGTAGTCGGTCAGGTAGACGGTGGCGGCGCCGGGGGTTTTGGCCTCGCTGTCCTCCTTGCCCTCGGTGAAGTGATGGGTGCCGAAGGCGGGGCCCAGGCGCATGACGGACGCGGGGCAGGACACCTCGAAGTCCCCGTCCCGGAGCACCAGCACCTCATCCCCGTGGACGGGCATGGTCATGTGCTCCGTGGAGATGCGCTCGATGCCGCCGAAGGCCAGCTCCAGCCGCCAGGGCGCCCCCTCGACCCCGGAGGTCTGCACCTCCAGCTGCAGCCCCCCGCTCACCTCCCGGACGGTGATGTCGATGTCCATGTCGGGCCCCAGCTTCTTCTTCCGCTTGGCGTTGTCCATCTGCCACCAGTCGCTGGTCGGGGGCTTCTCGTCGAAGGGCAGGTAGTACCAGCCCCGCATGGTCTGGTGCAGGTGGAAGGCCCCCGACGCGTCCTCCTCCATGGTCTCGGCCCTGAAGGCCCGGTGCTCGCAGAAGCTGCCCCCCAGCTTGACCATCAGCTTGATGGTGCCGTTGTGGACGTAGAGGAAGTCGCTCTTGCCCCGCATCACGGTGCACGTCCAGCCGCCCCGGCGCACCCGGGCGATGCCGGAATCCCGGTAGAAGGCCCGGTAGCTTTGGGGCGTGCCGCACGCGTCCGATTCGCAGGCGATGAGCTCCGGGCGCAGCATCAGCTCCATGAGCACGTCCGGCGCCTCCAGCCGGTGCGCCTCGATGACGCGGAAGATGTGGTTCGCCATGGCGAGAAACGCCGGAATCCCCCGGCGCACGCCCAGGAGCAGGTACTGCAGGTAGTACTGGTCGGGGTAGACCCGCCTGTCCCGGTCGAAGCGGGTGGAGTTGGCGGTGAACACGCTGTCGTCCGGCTCCCAGTAGGTGAGCATCATGTGCAGGTTCCGCACCACCGGCTCCTCGAAGGCCGGGTCGTCCAGCGCCTCCGAGAGCAGCAGCATGGCGTCGTTGTTCACGGCGTTGTAGTTGCCCGCGGACTTCTCGGCATACTCGCCGTCCGCGTTGCAGTCGAGGCCCTCCCGCAGGTACTGCCCGGCGGCCTCCGTCAGGTCGTCCTCTCCGAACAGCCGCCCGCCCATCGCCAGCACCGACGCGATGGCCCACCGGTGATTGGGCGTGTGGAAGCCGCCCTCCAGCAGCCCCCGCGCGCCCCGGTGAACGATGTCCTCAACGCGATCCCGCAGCCGCGCCGTCTCCGCGTCCGGGCTGTCCAGGGTGCGCAGGTACCTCAGCGCCGGCAGCAGCTTCGCCACGCAGAAGGCCGTGTCCGGCGCGGAGAAGAAGTTGCAGGTCACGTAGTCAAACAGGCCGTTCTCGTGCTGCACCCGCGCCACGTAGTCCAGCCCCAGGTGCATCCGCTCCAGCAGCAGGGGGCTGTGGAACAGCCGGGAATCCCCGTTGCACCACACCGCCAGCATCCCCGCCACCTGATAGATGGTGGACTTGGCCTGATAGACCCCGTCCTCCTGGGCAAAGGCCCCCAGCCAGGGGGTGTCCCCGCGCAGGCACTGCTTCCGCAGCGCCCGCTCAGCGCGGCCCTCCGTATCGTGCAATATCCGCTCATAATGCGCCCGCATCGCGCTCACGCTCCTTCGTCATCAGCAGGATTGTTTTGATTTCATAGCCTCGCAGCGTCAGGGTCAGCTTCTCCCCGGGCCGCCAGTCCAGCGGGCGGGGCCGCTCCTCCAGCATGTCGGTCTCCACGATCTGCCGGATGTCCTCCCCCACCTCGAATACCGCCCGGGTCTGCCGGCCCATGGCCTCCCACACCCGCACCGTGGCGGCCCCCGGAACGGTGTCGGCGGGGCGCAGGGCATCCACGACCACCCCGGCGCTGTCGCAGCGCAGCACGGGCCCCGCGTCCGCCATGCGCGACGGGTCGCCCGTCTGCAGCGGCTCGTTCAGGTCGGTGGCCTCCCGGAGCACGTCGCTGTCCGCCAGCGGCCCGGTGAAGGGGTACAGGGCGTAGGTGAATTCGTGGTGTCCCTGATCGGCCTGCATGTCGGGCATCATGGGGGCCCGCAGCAGGCTCAGCCGCAGCTCGCTTCCCCGGGCGCTGACGCCATAGCGACCGTCATTGAGCACCGCCGCGCCCGCGCCGCCGTCCTCCAGGGCGCTGTAGCGCTGGCAGCACACCTCGTACTGATCCCGGTCGTGCTGTCTGGACGGGTGGGTGCTCCGGCGCAGGTTGCCGAACTGAATCTCGTGCACGGCCTCATCGGCGCACACGTTCAGCGGGAACGCCGCCTTCAGCAGCCGGTGCCGCTCGTGCCAGTCCACCCCGGTCATGAAGTCCACGCGCCGCCCGTCGTGGGCCAGCAGCACCCGCTGCCGCAGCCGGGACGCGCCGAAGCGCCGCGTCACCTCCACCCACACGCCCTCCGCGTCCGCGCCGGTCACGGTTTCGGCCTGCTGCGGCATCTCCACGGGCATCCGCTCGTACATGCTGCCCAGCTCCCACGCGTCATAGCAGGTGTTCACGTCCTTGAACAGCAGCAGCCGGTTGCCCGGCCCCGCCATCAGCTCCCGATCGGCGCCGGCGCACCGCAGGCTGACCACCTGCCCCAGCGCGTCCACCCGGCAGGTCAGGTGGGCGTTGCGCAGCTCCCAGAGCGTTTCACCCGCGCCGCCGGATACCTGCCGCAGCGTCGCCGCCTCCGGGCACGCCGCCCCCGCGCCGATGACCCGCGCCCCCTGAGCGGGCACGGTCTGCCCCCGGTACATTCTGTCCCAGCCGCTGGGGTTGTACACCGCTCGCTCCCCGCCGCCCTCGCCCAGGAGCTCCCGCAGCATCTCCCCGCAGCCCGATGCGACCTCCTCCAGCGCCTGCTCGGCCTCCTCGTGCACCCGGCGGATGCAGGCCCCCGCCGCCACGTCGTGGAACTGCTGGGCCAGCAGGCGCTTCCACCAGCCGTCCACCCGCTCGCGCCAGCCCTCCGGCATCTCCCCGCCCCGGAGCAGCCGCCGGGCCAGATGGTACTCCACCGCCCGCAGCAGCCCCTCCGAACGGCGGATGCCGCGCTTGGTCTCCGCCTGCGCGGTCAGGGTGCCCCGGTGCCACGCCAGGTACAATTCGCCCCGGTACACCTCCTCCACGCCCCTCTCCCGGGCCCGGTCGAAGAAGCGCAGGGGGCTCTCCATGCGGCACCGGGGGGCGCCCTCCAGATCGGCGCACCGCCGGGCCATCTCCAGCATCTCCCGGGTGGGGCCGCCGCCGCCGTCGCCGTAGCCGAAGGGGAACAGCAGCCCGTCCAGATGCTCCTCCTGCACCCGATCCCGCTCCCAGCGGACGACCGTCTCCCCGGGCTGGAACACCGCGTTGTTCTTCCTGAACACATGGGCCAGCACCCGCGTGCCGTCCAGCCCCTCCCACCAGAACAGGTTGTAGGGGAAGGGCTCGGCCTCCGGGTCCTGCCTGGTCAGCTTCTGGGTGGCGAAGCAGTCCACCTGGCACCCCCGCATGATCTGCGGCAGCGCGGCGGAGAAGCCGAAGGTGTCGGGCATCCAGGCCAGGCGGCTGTCGGTGCCCGTCTCCCGGCGGAACCAGCGCTTCCCCAGCACGAACTGCCGGATGAGGCTCTCGCCGGAGGGGATGTTCGTGTCGCACTCCACCCACATGGCGCCCTCGGGCAGGAAGGCCCCCGACCGGACGCGCTCCATCACCCGGGCGTGGAGCGAAGGGTAGTGCGCCCGCAGGTGCTCCACCAGCGGCGGCTCGCACATCAGGAAGCGGTATTCCGGGTACTCCTCCATCAGCGCCAGCTGGTTGGCGTAGGTGCGGGCCGCCTTGCGCACGGTCTCCGCCTCGGGCCAGAGCCAGGCCAGATCCAGATGGGACTGCCCGAACACCGTGAACTCCGGCGCGGTGGAGCCGTTGCGGCACGCCAAAAGCGGCGCCAGCTCCCGGGCCGCCGCCGTGACGCTTTCGGTGAGCGCGGGCTCGGGCAGCTCAAAGTCCGCCACGCAGGTGAAGCGCTTCAGCCCGTCATAGATGCGCTGGGCCCGCAGGCTCCGCTCCGGCAGCTGGCGCACCAGGCTGTAGAGGGTCAGGTAGTCCATGGCGGCCTGAAACAGCGCCTCGTTCCACACCCCGACCCGGGAGGGGGCCACGGTCTGCTGGGGCCCCGTGACCTCGGGCACGGGCTCCTCGCCCACGCCCACCGGCCCCGCGCCCTCGTTGCGCACGCCGTGCCCGGCGTAGCACTCCGCCAGGATGTGATACGTCTCCCCGGCCCGGGCCGCCCGGCTGAGGGTCAGCTGACGGTGCTTTTTGTCCAGCGACCCGGCCTCCCGACCGTTCACCCACACCAGCATCTCCTCGCTGGCGCCCAAAGACACAACCAGCCGCTCCCCGTCCAGCGCCGCCGGCACGGTGAAGCAGGCCCGGAACCAGCCGTATTCCCACTTCGCGCCCCAGCGCAGCCCCACGGGAGCGGGGCGGAACGTCCGCCGCGCCGCCTCCTCCGGGGTCAAGTGGTCAAACGTCGCGTACCACGCCGTGTCCACCTCCGCCACCCAGCGCACGTAGCGCTTTTCCAGCTGCTCGGCCCAGATTCGCAGCCTGTCCTCCCACTGTCTGCCCAGCACCCCGCATCACCCCAGACATTCATTCAGAAACAGCATCGCCATGGCCTGCCCGTAGGGCATGGGTTTGATTTCGATGTTCCGGTAGAAATCCCTGCTTTCCCTGCCCATGGGCGTGCCGTAGGACACCTGACGCACCACGCCGTCGTCGCCGATGTTGTCCAGCATGGGGGGCAGGGCCCGCCAGGCCGCCTTCTCGAAGGCGGGGGGCAGCAGCCCCATCCGGACGCCCCGCATCAGCCCGTAGCCGAAGCCGCAGGTGGCGCTGGATTCCACGTAGGAGGCCGGGTCATCCACGAGGGTGTGCCACATGCCCTCCGGGCTCTGGCAGCGCACGAGGCTCTCCGCCTGATGCCGCAGCGCCGCCCCCAGCCGCTCGCGCACCGCCGCGTCCCCGTCGGTGATGCGCAGGAGCTCCGGAATCGCCATGGTCACCCAGCTGTTGCCCCTGCCCCAGAAGGCCCGGGCGAAGTTGTGCCGCCCCCGGAACGTCCAGCCGTGGTACCACAGCCCGGTGACCGGGTCAGCCAGGTACTTCTCGTGGAGCAGGAACTGCCGCCGGGCCTCCGCCAGGTAGTCCTCCCGGCCCTCGATGCGGCCCATGGTCGCCAGGAACAGCACGGTCATGAACAGCGTGTCGTCCCACAGCTCCTGCTCGTTGAGGCTGTCGGAGGTGGTGTGCTGGAAGCCGCCCTCCTCCGTGCGGGGGAAGGAGGCCATGATCCACGCCGCCGTCTCCCGGCAGGGCGCCAGGTAGCGCTCCTCGCCCAGGTGCTCCCCCACCAGCGCCATGGTCAGGAAGGGAGCGATGGTGTTCACGTTCAGCGCGGGGAAGCCGATGGTGAGCTGCGCGTCAAAGAAGCGGGTCAGGGTGTCCAGCAGGGCGCCCTCCCGGGTGCGCAGGTACAGCCGCCACAGCCCGTAGAGCCCCACGCCCTGCGTCCACTCCCAGTGGCGGTAGCGGCGCAGGTCGTCCCCCGCCAGGTTTCTTTCCCGCATATTCCGCAGAAACACCTCGTCGTCCTCGTACAGGATGGGCTGGAACGCCCGCACCAGCCTCTCCAGCCGGTCGCGGACGGCCTGCTTCTGCGCCGTGAGCTCCGCGTCCAGGCGGTGGAGCAGCTCGTAGAGCTCCGCCGGGGTGTGAACGGTGTAGTCGGGCTGCCAGTCGCTCTCCTCCACCGCGTGGAAGTAGCGCGGCGACCAGTCCAGCCACACGGAGATGAACCCCTGCCGGTTGGCCCCCGCCACGTCCTTCTTCAGGTTGTTGCCCACCATGACGACGCGGTGCCGGTCGGCATCGGTGAGCCCCAGCGCCCGCATGGCGGTGTCGAACATGCTGGGGGCGGGCTTCTGCTCGCCCACCACCTCGGACACGACCCAGGCGTCGAAGCAGTCGTCCAGCCCGCTGCGCTCGTACACGTTCCGGAAGGATTCCCACTCCCCGTCCGCCACCAGCGCCACGGTGAAGCCCTCCTCGTGCAGCTGCCGCAGCACCCCGTCGGCCCCGGGGATGAAGCCGGCCTCCTGCACGATGCCCCGCGCATCCCGCACCTGCGTCGCCTCGTCCACGATGGTGTCGCCGCTGTCGGTGAAAACGATCAGTTCCTTACTCGTCATAGGTGAACCCTCTCAGCTTCAGTTCTTCGGCCCGGTGGCACGCCACGAAATGGTCGGGGGCCACCTCCACGTAGGGCGGCGTCTGCTCCCGGCAGCACCCGGTGCAGTAGCGGCAGCGGGTGTGGAAGTGGCAGCCGCTGGGCGGGTTGGCGGGATTGGGAATCTCGCCGGTCAGGGAGATACGCTCCTGCTTCACGGTGGGGTCAGCCACCGGCACGGCGGAGAGCAGGCTCTCGGTGTAGGGGTGCATGGGGTGGGAGAACAGCTCCCGCGTGGGGGCGTACTCCACCAGCCTGCCCAGGTACATGACGCCCACCTTGTCGGAGATGTACTCCACCACCGACAGGTCGTGGCTGATGAACAGGTAGGTCAGCCCCAGCTCCTGCTGCAGGTCGTGCAGCAGGTTGATGACCTGCGCCTGAATGGACACGTCCAGCGCGGACACCGGCTCGTCGCAGACGATGACGCGGGGGGAGAGCACCAGCGCCCGGGCGATGCCGATGCGCTGCCGCTGTCCGCCGGAGAAGGCGTGGGGGTAGCGCTTCAGGTAGGAGGTGTTGAGCCCCACCCGCGCTGCGATGTCCATGACCCGCGCCTCCATCTCCCGCTTGGGCATCTTGGGGAAGTTGGCCTGCAGCGGCTCCTTGATGATGTCGTAGACCGTCATGCGGGGGTCAAGGGAGGAATAGGGGTCCTGGAAGATCATCTGAATGTCCTTGCGGTAGCGCTTCATGACCTTTTTGTCGATCTTCAGAAAGTCGATGGTCTCCCCCTCGGCGGTGGTGTAGAGCACCTGCCCCTCGGAGGGCTCGTAGGCCCGGACGATGCACCGGCCCAGCGTGGTCTTGCCGCAGCCGGACTCGCCCACGATGCCGATGGTCTCCCCCTCCCGCACCGTGAAGCTGACGTCGGTCACGGCCCGGACGCACAGCCCCTTGGTGTTGAACCGCATGTGGATGCCCCGCACGTCGAGAATCTGGTCGCCCTTACGCATGCGTCCCCACCTCCTTCTCCACGGAACCCGCCGCGCAGCCCGGACAGCGGTCACAGGCGAAGCAGGCCACGCGATGGTCGTTCCCCACGTCCTGCAGCGCGGGGTCGTGCACGTTGCACACGCCCTCGATGCGGCTATGGCACCGGTCATAGAAGCCGCAGCCCGCGGGCAGGTTCAGGGCCAGCGGCACGGTGCCCTCGATGGAGAACAGCCTGTCCTGCCCCTTGGTGCCGATGCGGTGCACGGAGCTGAGCAGCCCCCGGGTGTAGGGGTGCAGGGGGTTCCGGTACAGTTCCTCCACCGGCGCCGATTCGACGATGCGCCCCAGGTACATCACCGCCACCCGGTCGCACATCCGCGCCACGGTGCCCAGGTCGTGGGTGATGAACAGGATGGACATGCCGAAGTCCTTCTGCAGCTCCTTCATCAGCTCCAGAATCTGCGCCTGAATGGTCACGTCCAGCGCGGTGGTGGGCTCGTCGCAGATCAGGATCTCCGGATTGCAGGCCATGGCGATGGCGATGACCACCCGCTGGCGCATGCCGCCGGAGAACTCGTGGGGATACTGCTTATAGCGGCGCTCCGGCTCGGTGATGCCCACGTCGCGCAGCAGCTCGATGGCCCGCTGCTTCGCCGCGCGTCCCTTCAGCCCCTGGTGCAGCGTCAGCGTCTCGGCGATCTGATGACCCACGGTCATCAGCGGGGACAGCGCCGTCATGGGATCCTGAAACACCATGGCGATGCGGCGGCCGCGCACGGTCAGCCACTCGTCCTCCGTCTTGAAATCCACCAGGTTTTTGTTGTTGTACAGAATCTTTCCGCTGTCGATAAAGCCGTTCTTGTCCAGCATGCCCATGAACGTCTTGGTCAGGACGCTCTTTCCGGAGCCGGACTCGCCCACGATGGCCAGGCTCTCGCCCTTGTACAGATCCAGCGACGCGCCGCGAATGGCGGTCAGCGTCTGGCCGCGCAGCACGAACTTCACCACCAGGTCGCGGACGGACAGGATCACTTCTCTCTCACTCATGATTCCGCCCTCCTTACACGTGGTTGCGCGGGTCTGCCGCGTCCGAGAATGCGTTGCCGATCATGTAGAACGAAATGGTGATCAGCGACACGATGACGGCCGGGAAGATCAGCTGATAGGGATAGGACATCATGACCGCCTTGCCCTCGTTGATCAGGTTGCCCAAAGACGGCGTGCTCACCGGCAGGCCCAGGCCGATGTAGGTGAGGAACACCTCCGTGCCGATGGCGCTGGGTATGGACAGCGCCACGCGCAGCATGATGACCGACACCAGATAGGGCATCAGGTTCCGGGTGATCACGCGCCCCGTGCCCGTGCCCAGGCAGCGGGAGGCCAGGTTATACTCGCGGTCGCGGATGATGACGATCTGATTGCGCACGAAGCGCGCCATGCCGAACCAGCCGGTGATGCACATGACGAACGTCACCGTGAACAGGCTGGGGCGCATCATGTACGTGATCAGCATTCGGATGATGGTGGTGGGGATGTTGTCCAGAACGTTATAGATCTCCGTGAACAGCTTGTCCAGCCTGCGCACATAGCCCCAGATCGCGCCCATGACCAGGCCGATGACCACCTCGAAGAAGGCCACCGTCACGCCGATGAACAGACTGGTGCGGGTGCCGCTCCACAGCCGGGACCAGATGTCCTGGCCGATGTTGTTGCAGCCGAACCAGAACTCGGCGCAGGGCGCCACGTTTTTATAGAAGCGTCCGGTCGCCGGATCCTTGTAGATCTCCGTGGGGTTCTTCTGGTTGGGCAGCAGCGGCTGCACAAACGTGAACACCAGCAGCAGAATCAGCAGCCCCAGAAAGAACATGGCCACCTTGTTTTTCGTAAACGTGCGCAGCGTGCTGCCCCAGTAGCTGTAGTTGGAGTAGCCGCCCTTCTCGCCCGCCTGCTCGTTGAACTCGGCGCGCTCGAACAGCTCGTCGGGAATCTCGCTGCGGAGCTTCTCGGCCTTCTCCGCGCCCGCATGGGGCGGAAAATGCTTGGCATACGTGTTGAGGCTCATCAGCGGCTCCCTCCCTTCGATTTATCCAGCTTGATGCGCGGATCGCAGATGGCCATCGCCAGGTCGCCCAGCAGCAGTCCGCCGATGCCGATCACGGCGTACAGCAGCACCAGCGCCTGTACCAGCGGGTTATCCTGCTTCTGTATGGCGTTGATCAGCAGTCCGCCGGTGCCGGGAATGGAGAACAGCGCCTCCACGTAGATGGAGCCGGACACCGTGTACAGGATGGACGAGGGCAGGTACTGCGCCAGCGGGATGAACGCGTTGCGCAGCACGTGGCGCACCATGATGGCGTTGTTCTTCATGCCCTTGGCGCGCGCCAGCTTGATGTAATCCCGGTTCAGCTCATCCACCATATAGCGGCGGATCCACATGGCGTAGTTGGCCGTGGGGCCCAGCGCCACGCAGAGCATGGGCAGCACATAGGAGATCAGCTTGTCCTCGTTGAACAGCATCGGGAACGTCTGCGGCTTCGGGCCCAGCTGCGCGGCGATGACGGCGTACAGTATGGGCAGCGCGGCGCAGATGCTGAACACATGCCCCTGCTGTGTGTTCAA
>JAEDKS010000267.1 GCA_016295665.1 Clostridia bacterium | reverse complement strand
CGCGGCCTTGCGGAAGTCCCGGGGCGTGCAGCCGCAGCGCTCGGCAAAGACCCGGTCGAAGGTGCGCAGGTTGGCAAAGCCGCAGTCGGCGGCGATGTCCTCGATGGGGCGGGCGGTGACCCGGAGAAAGCGCCGGGCCTGGTCAATGCGCAGGGCGTTGAGGTAGGTGCGGAAGCCCATGTGCAGCCGCTCGCTGAACAGGTGGGACAGGTAGTAGCTGTTCACGCCCAGCGCCCGGGCCGTGGCGCGAAGGGTCAGGGGCGCGGACAGGTTCCGGGACATGTACGCCATGGCCCGGTAGAGCAGGTCGCTGGTGGCCTGGCAGACGGAGCTCTCCAGCTGCAGCGCGGGCAGGAGGCGCAGGAACATCAGCGACAGGTAGGACTGTACCAGCAGGGTGTACATCGTCTCGCCCCGGGCGAAGTCCGACAGGCGCTCCAGACAGTAGGCCACGTCCCTGTCCACGCTGTCCAGCCGGATGATGGGACGGGCGGGCCGCAGGGACAGCCAGTCCTCCTCGGCGTTGGAAAAGAGCTTGTCGCTGAAGATCATCATCAGGCCGTCGCCGGTCTCCTGCGGCTCGTAGCTGTGGACGATGCCGGGGAAGATCACCAGCAGCTCACCCTCCTCCACCACGCGCTCCTGACCGTCCAGCTGCACCCGCACCTGTCCCCGGCGGGGCAGGAGCAGCTCAAAGGACGCGTGCAGGTGACAGGGCGCCGACAGGCGGCTGTAGAAGAAGATCAGGCATTCCTTCGACACATGCTGAAGCTGGGGCTGCATGCTCATAGACCGCACCTTTCGTCTGATTTTGTTGGCGCTTTGTCTGATAGTATACTCGAAAATGTGCTATGATACAAGCGTCTTTTGGGGGCCTGCGGGAGACTGCTCCCGGAGGAAAACGGACACCCCAGCGACAGGAACAGGAGCGATTGTAACATGCGCCGGCAAATCAAATGGCTCTGGGACAACATGGACGCGTCCCGGCATCCCCGGCAGGTTCTGGCACTGGTCATCAGCGCCGTCACCAGCGCGCTGCTGCTGGTGAACCCCGCGCTGTCTCAGCGGCTGATCGACGATGTGATCGTGGCACGGAATCCGGAGCCCCTGCTGGGCATTCTGGCGGTGATGCTGGCGGTCAAGCTGGGGCGCGAGGCGTCGCGCTATCTGATGGTGGTGCTGCTGGAGGGCAACTCACAGAATGTCCTGCTGAATCTGCGCACCAGGCTCTTCAGGAAGCTGCAGTACAACGACAGGCGCTTCTTCGACCAGCACCGGGCGGGCGACCTGATGACCCGCATGTCCGCCGATCTGGACTGGTGCCGTCACTTCATCAGCTACATCGACTACCGGATCATCGACAGCGTGTGCGCCTTCCTGTTCACGGGCGCGTACCTGCTGTGCGTGAACTGGAAGCTGACGCTGATGATGATCGTCATCACCCCCGTGCTGATGGTCATCACCAAGTTCTATTCCGCCCACGTGCGGCCCCGCTTCATCGCCATGCGCGACCGGCTGTCGGACATGAACACCGCCGCGCAGGAGAACATCGCCGGCAACCGGGTGGTCAAGGCCTTCGCCCGGGAGGAGTATGAAAAGGAACGGTTTGAGAAGTGCAACCGGGCTTATCTGGATAGCAACCTGCACATCAATAAGCTGTGGCTGACCTTCTACCCCTTCATCGAGCTGCTGGCCAACGCCATCATGCTGATTACCATCTTCGTGGGCGGGCTGTTCATCGTTCAGGGGGAGCTGACCCCCGGCGAGCTGGCGGTGTTCACGGGATTGAGCTGGGCCCTGTCCAACCCCATGCGCGACCTGGGCAACCTGCTCAACGACATGCAGCGCTTCTCCACCTCCGCCGCGAAGGTGATGGAGCTGGACTACCTGAACCCGACCATCGTCGATTCCCCGGAGGCCGTGGAGCATGACCGCATGAAGGGCAAGATCGAGTTCCGCAACGTGTCCTTCAGCTTCGACAGCAAGAAGGTCATCGACCAGGTGAGCTTCACCGTGCAGCCCGGGCAGACCGTGGCGGTCATGGGCCCCACCGGCGGCGGCAAGACCACGCTGATCAACCTGCTGGCCCGCTTCTACGACGTGTCAGAGGGCGAGATCCTGGTGGATGACTGCAACGTGAAGGACTGGAAGCTGCAGCAGCTGCGCGGCGGCATCGGCACCGCCACCCAGGACGTGTTCCTCTT
>JAEDKS010000069.1 GCA_016295665.1 Clostridia bacterium | reverse complement strand
GTCCGCGACCCCGCCACCGAGCCCGGGCAGATCGTGCCGTTGATTGACAGCGTGGTGGCGCGCCTTGGGCTGGACGAGGACCGGCTGTACCTGACGGGCCAGTCCATGGGCGGCATTCTGGACTTCGCGCTGAACACCGCCTGGCCCGACAAGTTCGCCGCCACGGTCTATGTGGGCTGCCAGCCCGGCAGCGAGGTGGGCGATGAGATGTACAACGCGCTGCTGGCGGAGGCGGCCTTCGCCGACCAGAAGTTCATCTACATCACCTCCCGTCTGGACATGAAGGCCCCCTACGGGCAGGACGCGGTGGAGCAGGTGCTGATCGAACGGGGCATCGCCTACGGCAAGGGCTACGGTCTGGATCACAAGGCCGAGGATCTGAACGCGACCGTGCAGGCCGTGCTGGATCAGGGCTATCCCCAGAACCTCCTGGGCTTCACCCAGCTGACCTCCACCGGCGAGGGCGCGGCGGAGCATATGCAGAGCTTCAAGTACGCCTACGCCATCGACGCCCTCTACACCTGGCTCCTGGCCCAGTCCCGCTGAGGGCGGTGACCACTTGGGCAACAGAAAAGCCCAGTTGGGCAAATCGTATTGTGTCCTGCGGTGAAAAAAAACCGTAAGATATGGACAACAAATGACCGCTACCTACATCCAGAGCAGTCAAGAAGGAGGAATACACCATGAAAAAGCTTTCCGCGATCCTCTCCCTGGTGCTGGTGCTGACCATGTGCTTCACCCTCACCGCCTTCGCCGAGCCGGAGGTGTACACCGTCGATTTCGACAGCCTGACCGAGTGGGACTACTGCTTCGTCGCCGTGAATTCCTTCGGCGATGAGGCCGGTGTCGGCATGGTCAACCTGGACAACTGGGGCATGAAGAAGCTGCAGCTCGACGCTGACGGCAACCTGGCCGGCGCGGGCCTGAGCTACACCCCGAACCTGACCGTGGACGGCGATGCCTACACCCTGGATCTGATCGCCCACATCATCGGCGCGGGCGCTGACTACATGGGCGCTGGCGACCTGACCTACAGCTTCCAGGGCACCTGCGAGGCGGTTGACGGCGGCTACAAGCTGGCCCAGCCCACCTACGTGCTGGTCACCGTGGACGGCGACATCACCTGCTCCGAGGAGCAGAAGGCCATGGATTCCATGTCCGTGCCCGAGTCCGGCTTCTCCGTGGACTCCGAGGGCAACGGCGAGGACGGCAAGAAGATCATCGGCTCCAAGCTGATTGATACCGTGTTCGGCGGCGCCACCTTCTATGTCAGCGACGGCGTGATCGAGTCCATCGACGACATCGAGTGGCTGTAATTCTCCCATCAGACTCCCAGGCAAGGCCGGAGAACGAGGCTCCTCGTTTCTCCGGCCTTTTTCGGAGGAAGGGGGCTCCTCTCCCCCACCGGAAAGGATGGTGCATCTCCCATGAAGCGCTGCGTCGCGCTGCTCCTGTCCCTGTGTCTGCTCCTCACCGCCCTGCCCGCCGCCCTCGCCGAGGAGGCGGAGGAAAGCGCCCCGAAGGTGTTCAGTCTGGAATTCAAGGACCAGGCCGAATGGGTGCAGAAGAAGAACTCCAAATTCGGCGTCAGCTACTGGACCGCCTCCGCGGTCTACTGCGCCAACCCCACCCACAGCGCACAGCAGTCCCTGGCGCTGTATGTGCCCCTCGCCTACCTGAACGAGGACGGCACCCTCAACCCGGACGCCCAGGTCGGCAGCTACACCGCGCAGACCGCGCCCATCATCTACTGGAACAGCCACGGCTCCTATGTGGGCATGGTGCCCTTCGGCATCGCGGGCCAGTCCACCCGCTCCACCCAGAAGGGCTGGGTACTGAACATGATCGCCGAGGGCGTGGTGGTGTGCATGGTGGGTGAGCGCGGCAAGCAGACCACCACCGAGGACGGCAGCGTCATCGGGCGCGGCCCGGTCGCCATCGCTGACCTGAAGGCGGGCGTCCGGTTCCTGAAGCACAACGACGCGGTGATTCCCGGCGACAGCAGCCGCATCATCTCCGTGGGCACCAGCTCCGGCGGCGCCATGAGCGCGCTGCTGGGCGCGTCGGGCAACAATGACTACTACGAGCCCTATCTGGAGGCCATGGGCGCGGTCATGGACGAGACGGACGACGTGTATGGCACCATGGCCTACTGCCCCATCACCGACCTGGCCCACGCCGACTACGCCTACGAGTGGATGTTCTGGGAGGACACCACGGGGCTGAGCGACTTCCAGAAGGCCCTGAGCGTCAAGCTCCGGGAGGAGTTTGCGGTCTACTTCAACGCCCAGGGGCTGACCGATGAAAACGGTCAGCCCCTGACCGTGCCCGAGGACGGCAGCAAGTCCGGCAGCTTCTACGACTGGCTGGCGGCGCGCTACGAGGCCGCCTTCGAGGACTATGCCGCCCGCTTCGAGACGGACTACAAGGGCATCGCCACCTACGCCCGGGCGGGCGCGGAGGACGCGCTGGAGCCCCTGGGCACGGACAACGAAATCTACGGCGTGCAGGGCAGCGCCTCCGGCGACCCCGACTCCGTGCGCCACTTCAACCAGCGCATCGCGGAGATGATCGCGGAGTTGAAGGACGAATTCCCCGAGGAGTATGCCCTGTACTACGACGCCTTCTACGAGGGCAGCCATGACCCGGAGGTCGTGGCGTGGAACACCTACCTGAACGCCCTCGCCTTCCTCACCGGAGAGGCGGAGAGCAACGTGGCCCCCAACTTCCGCATCAACATCGGCGTCTCCGACGCGGACACCTCCCCGGCGGTCTGTGCCATGCTGGCGCTGCTGCTGGAGAAGAACGGCTCCGACGCGGAGTTCAACCTGATGTGGGGCTGGGGCCACAACGACTGCGACACCCCCACCGGACTTCTGGACTGGGTGAAGCGCATCTGCCCGTAACCATCATCCGGGGCTGCGCCTGAGAGAACAGATTCAGGCGCAGACTCCCATGGCATTCTGACATGGCAAAAGCACAGGAGGTCAAGCATGAGCAAGAAAGCCGGATCGACCCGGAAGGGCGGCAGGAAATACCTGCTGCTGCTGCCCTTCATCGCCGTGCTGCTGGTCATCGGCATCGCGGCGGACATCCTCTATCCCACCTACAGCCAGGTTATCAACGGCGCGCTGACGGATCGCACCCGCGCCCCGGAGGACTATGTGCAGGAGGCGCTGGCAAACTCCAAGGCCGTCAACATCGCGCTGGAGGAGGAGGGCGCCGTGCTGCTGAAGAACGACGGCGCGCTGCCGCTGAACGCCGCCGCCACCCGGCAGATCAACGTCTACGGCATCCTGTCAGCCCATCACTATGTGGGCGGCACGGGCTCCGGCTCCACCGGTGCCCAGGGCGTTGACCTCAAAACCGCGCTGGAGAGCGTGGGCTTCACCGTGAACCCCACCCTGTGGGGCCTGCTGGAATCCAGCCCCCTGGCCTACACCACCGACGCCACCGTGGGTGCCCGGGTCGCGGGTCAGTATGAGCTGGAGCTGTCCCAGTACGAGGCGGTGCAGTCCTTTGCCGACGCGAAGGCCTACTCCGACATCGCCATCGTGACCTTCGGCACCAACGGCGGCGAGGGCACCGACGGCGACCGGGGCGAGGTGAACTCCCTCGAACTGGGCGAGAACGAGAAGAAGCTGCTGGAGCGGCTGGACGCGGAGGGCTTCACGGTCATCGCGCTCATCAACAGCGCCTACGTCATGGAGCTGGGCCCGGTCATGGCCCACGCGGACGCCATCCTGTGGATGGGCGGCACGGGCCTCTACGGCGCCTATGGCGTGGCGAACCTGATCGCCGGTCAGGCGAACCCCTCCGGCCGTCTGGTGGACACCTGGATGTATGAGCAGGAGACCAGCTCCACCTACTACACCACCATCAACACCGACAGCCTGTATGTCTCCGACGCGGGCAAGACGCTGGGTGCCTACACCAACTACAACGAGGGCATCTATGTGGGCTACCGCTGGTACGAGACCGCCGACGCGGAGGGCTACTGGGACGGCGTCAGCAACGAGTGGGGCACGGGCTACGAGGGCGTGGTGGCCTATCCCTTCGGCTACGGCCTGTCCTACACCACCTTCACCGAGGAGCTGACCGCCACCGCCCATGACGGCGGCGTGTTCACCTTCACCGTGAAGGTCACCAACACCGGCAGCGCGGAGGGCAAGGACGTGGTCGAGCTGTACGTCGAGAAGCCCTACACGAACGGCGGTCTGGAGATGGCGAAGGTGGAGCTGGTGGCCTACGACAAGACCGCCGCGCTGAAGCCGGGGGCCTCCGAGACCGTGACCCTGACGGTGAAGGAGGAGGATCTGGCAAGCTATGATGCCGCGGCGGACGAGGGCCGGGGCGCCTATGTGCTGACGGCGGGCGACTACCGCTTCTACCTGGCCTCCGGTGAGACCGGCGCCCATGCCTGGAAGGTCTATGGCGAGGATGCGTCCCGCACCGTGTCCTTCCCCGTGGCGGGCATCGTGTACGCCGGCGGCGTGAAGCGTGACTCCGATGTCGTGCAGGCCGCGAACCGGCTGGAAACCACCGCCAACGACACCGGCATCGCCTCCAACGATGCCACCGCCGGCTTCCGTCAGCTCTCCCGCGCAGGCGGCTTCGCAAACGCCGCCGAGACCATCTCCCGGGAGGCCAATTCCAACGGCAACGTGGTGCTGACCGAGGATGATCCGCTCTACAACGTGCTGATCAACACCTACGGCAAAAAGACCTACGTCAACTACAACACCGACCACCTGAGCCAGGTGTCCGAAATCACAGGCACCGCCCTCGATCAGGAGCGCGTCTACACCCTCGCCGACCTGTACACCACCGATGCCGCCGGCAATCCCCTCTACCGGGATGATCCCCTGACCGGCGAGCGGGTGCTGACGGGCAGCGTGGCCTACGACGACCCGCGCTGGGAGACGCTGCTGAGCCAGATGAGCATCGACGAGCTGGAGGAGCTGATCGCCCGGGGCGGCTACGGCACCATCGCCATCGAATCCATCGGCAAGGAGGCCGCGGTGGACTACGACGGCCCCACGGGCTTCTCCAACTTCCTGAAGGCCTCGCTGAACATCGAGCAGGAGACCACGGGCTTCTGCTGTGAGCCCATCATCGCCGCCACCTGGAACGAGGAGCTGGTGGAGTCCTTCGGTCTGGCGGTGGCGAAGGAGGGCAACGCCTTCGGCAACAACGGCTGGTACGCCCCCGGCATGAACCTGCACCGCACGCCCTTTGAGGGCCGCACGGGCGAGTACTTCTCCGAGGATCCCTACATCACCGGCACCATGGGCGCGGCGGTGGCCTACGGCGCCTTCACCGGCGGCATCTACACCTACGCCAAGCACTTCGCCTTCAACGAGATCGAGACCAACCGCAACAGCGGCATGAACTGCTGGATGAGCGAGCAGACCGCCCGTGAGCTGTACCTGCGCGCCTTCGAGATCGGCGCCAAGCAGGGCAAGCTGACCGGCCTGATGACCTCCTTCATGTACATGAACGGTCAGTGGAACGGCGCGGACTTCAACCTCATCACCGGCATCGTGCGCGGCGAGTGGGGCTTCCACGGCGTCATCAACACCGACCTGGCGGGCTCCTCCACCATGGGCGCGGTGCGCGCGCTGTGCGGCGGCGTGGACATGCTGCTGGGCACCAGCTTCGGCACGAACCAGACCCTGGCCTGGGTGCGCTGCGACGACATTCAGGACACCGAGGACGGCATCACCGCCATGAAAACCGCCGCCAAGCACATCCTCTACGCCTACGCCTCCGCGGCGCTGAACCGCGAGGTCGCCGCCTCCTCCGGTCAGACCCAGTGGCTCTCCATCGCCTTTGTGGCGGTCAACATCATCGCGTATGCCGGCGCGGCCCTGCTGCTGGTCCTTCTGCTCTGGCGGCATCTGCGCTGGCGCCGGCTGAGCCGGAAGAACTTCATGGTCGTGGATAACGATCAGCCCGGAAAATAAGGAGAAAAACCATGAAACGCATGAAAATCTGTCTGTCGCTGCTGCTGGCCGCGATGCTGCTTCTTCTCGGCGGCATCGCCCTGGCGGACAGCGCGGAGCAGCACATCGTGAAGGTCACCGCCATCGGCTTCATCGACCTGGACGGCGCCAAGCTGAAGGCCGTGGCGCTGGAATACGATCAGGACATGACCGGCGCTGACGTGACACCGGATGCCTACGCCCTGACCCTGTATCAGCCCGAGAGCTTCGACTACATGGGCGACGGCAGCATCGGGGACATCCTGCGGGTCTACGTGAACGACGAGCCCGCCGTCTCCGAGGCGGGCGGCACGGGCACGGGCCGCTACGTCATTCTGGAGGTGTTCACGGATTACGTCGCCGCCTCCACCATCGCCTACAACCACGGCATGGCGGTGAAGGTGGATCAGGTGCGCGACCTGAACACGGACGCGGGCGTGGTGCCCGCCACCACCAAGACCCGGACGAACAACTTCGGTCAGCGGAACAAGGCCCTGTACTTCACCATTGATGAGATCGCGGGCTTCCAGTTCTACACCGATACCCCCGGCGACTACGGCGCGGCGGGCCCGGCGTTCCATCTGGACGGCTGCTTCAGCCAGAACGACGGCAAGCTGCACGACGTGAGCCTGGCCTACGCCCTGTACCTGCCGGAGGACTACCACGAGGACGGCAGCTATGCGCTGGTCACGCTGCAAAACCCCGCCGCCACCGCCAGCACCCATCCGCTGGAGGCGGTGCTCGCCACAAGGAGCCCGGCGGTCTACGCCTCCGAATGGGCGCAGAATCTGGTGAAGGAGGCCCACGGGCTGGACGGCCTGATCGTGCTGGTGCCGGTCATCACCGAGCGCGTGGACGACAACGGCGGCACCCCGGCGGAGTACGAGGCCATCGTCCACCTGTGGGATGAGATCATCGAGCGCTACCACGTGGACCCCGACCACGTCTACGGCACGGGTCAGTCCGTGGGCGGCATGATCCTGCTGGAAACCAACCGGAACCGGGACAACTTCTTCGCGGGCCTGCTGCTCTACGAGGATCAGTGGGCGCAGAACTACTACATCGACACCATCTTCGCCCGGGACATGGTGCTCTACGAGTCCACGGCGGCGTCGGCGCCCATGCACTATCCGCGCACGGATGCCTACATCACCTGGAACTACAGCCTGGACACCGAGGGCAACCCGGTGTACGAGGGTCACGACCCGCTGAACTACTACTACCTGGTGTCGGATGACAACATCATGATCACCAACACCGCCGACAACAACCTGTCCAACGACACCTGGCACGAGATGAGCTGCCTGTACGATGACCTGGTGGGCACCACGTTCACACAGTTCATCGTGGACGCCACCGACGACCTGGAGGCGCAGGACGCGGCGCTGGAGGCCTATCTGGCGACGGAGCGGCCGCTGGGCATCAACTGGGTGAGCTTCGCGGGCGGCGCCAACGGCTTCTCCAGCCGGAAGCTGGCCTCCACCTACGCCTGGCTGCTGACGCAGGATCGTCAGGACGAGATCGCCCGGGAGAAGCTGGACATCAACCGCCCCTTCGAGCTGGCGGAGGAGCAGCTGCAGGATGACAGCCGGAAAATCTACTTCACCGCGCTGGACGGCAGCCCCATCTACCTGCTGACCGCCAAGGCGGGCGCGGGCACCCAGCTGTACAACACCAGCTGGCTGAACCTGAAGAGCGTGGCGGACGCGGTGCCCGGCTGGCTGCCGGAGGGCATGAGCTGGGAGACCGGCGTGGTCCCGGCGCACATCGTCAGCGTGGAGCCCATCGGCACCGAGGGCGCCGCCATCGAAATGGATGCGGACATGGCTGGTCTGGTCGTGAACATGAAGGGCGACGACGTGATCAACTACCTGAACGGCACGGTTCGCGAGGGGCTGACCATCCTGCTTGACCCCTACGAGTTCTACGACGCGGAGGGAAATCAGCTGACCGTGACCCTGCGCAACATCTACGTCAGCGACTCCCCCGCCCTACGGGAGGGGGCCGAGCGCGCCTCCGGCGAGGGCTGCTACATCATCGTGGAGTTTGCCGAGCCCGCCGCCGCTGAGGCCACCGCGGTCATCCAGCGCACCACCGTGCGCACGAACACCGTCATCGCCTCCGCCTCCTGGGAGCTGCGCGAGTAACATAATGCCCCGGCGGGCCGGGGCACCCCCATGAAAGGAAGCCTCCCCGACCGCCCTCTCCCCGGAGGGGCGCGGACGGGGAGGTGTTTTCACGGGAAGCGGGCGGCGGAATTGTAAACAAATCGTGAATTGTTAGCACTCGCTTTTGTTGAGTGCTAATTTTCTCTTGCATTTCGGGTCAAAGCGTGCTACAATACCCTTCGCAGGCAGCGTTTACCATCGCTGCCGATGCTGTTTGGAACCATGCGGCGCGGCGCCTTCACTCCCCGCCGCCTTTGCACAGACTGAAGGAGGTTATTCCCATGGCAATCGAAATGGAAAAGGGCAGCGTCTCCATTGACGCGCAAAATATCATGCCGGTCATCAAGCGCTGGCTGTACTCGGACAAGGACATCTTCCTGCGCGAGGTGGTGTCCAACGGCTGCGACGCCATCACCAAGTTCCGGATGCTCAACCCCGGCAGCACCGAGCCCATGAGCGTCACCGTCACCGTGGACAAGGAGGCGCAGGAGCTGCGCATCTCCGACACGGGCATCGGCATGACCGCCGACGAGGTGCGGCGGTACATCAACCAGGTGGCCTTCTCCTCCGCCACCGAGTTCATGAAGCAGTTCGACGGCAAGGAGGACGAGAAGAACGACATCATCGGTCACTTCGGCCTGGGCTTCTACTCCGTGTTCATGGTCAGCGGCAGGGTGGAGATCGAGACCCTGTCCTGGACGGAGGGCGCTGAGCCCGTGCACTGGGCCAGCGAGGACGGCATGGACTTCGAGATCAGCGAGGGCAGCCGCACGGAGCACGGTACCACCATCATCCTGCACATCACCGAGGAGGAGAAGGAGTTCCTGGAGACCTACCGGGTGCGGGAGGTGCTGAAGCGGTACTGCGGCTACATGGCCTATCCCGTCATGCTGGAGGACGCGGGGGCCAAGCCCACCGAGCGCGAGGAGCCCATCGAGGGCGAGACCAACGAGGACGGCTCCCCCAAGATGCGCAAGGTCATCGAGGAGCCCAAGCCCGAGCAGATCAACGACACCGCGCCCCTGTGGCTGAAGAAGCCCTCCGAGTGCACGGACGAGGAGTACAAGAGCTTCTATCACAAGATGTTCTCGGACTACAACGACCCGCTGTTCTGGATTCACCTGAACGTGGACTATCCGTTCAACCTGAAGGGCATCCTGTACTTCCCCAAGCTGCGCCGTGACTTCGGCCCCAACGACGGGCAGATCAAGCTGTTCGCGGGACAGGTGTTCGTGGCGGAGAACATCAAGGAGGTCATTCCCGAGTTCCTGATGCTGCTCAAGGGCGTGCTGGACTGCCCCGACCTGCCGCTGAACGTGAGCCGCTCCTTCCTGCAGAACGACGGCTATGTGAAGAAGATCTCCACCCACATCACCAAGAAGGTGGCGGACAAGCTGACCAGCCTGTTTAACACCGCCCGCGAGGACTACCAGAAGTACTGGGACGACATCGCGCCCTTCGTGAAGTACGGCTGCATCACCAACGAGAAGTTCTTCAACGCCGTGAAGGATGTGCTGCTCTACAAGCTGACCGACGGCACCTATGTGACCCTGGAGGAGTACAAGACCCGCAACGGCGACAAGACGAAGAACAAGGTGTTCTACGCCAGCGACCCCAAGCGTCAGGCGGCCTCCATCAGCCTGTACACCCAGCGCGGCATCGACGTGGCGGTGATGGACTTCCGCGAGATCGACGCCAGCTTCCTGAACTTCATGGAGTACGGCGGCGGCAAGCAGGA
This sequence comes from Clostridia bacterium, assembly GCA_016295665.1. Lineage (GTDB taxonomy): Bacteria > Bacillota > Clostridia > Christensenellales > Aristaeellaceae > HGM11604. Next base: position 1,492 of record JAEDKS010000069.1, on the reverse strand, counting down.
CTGGACGTTCGCCCGGGTGGACGCGGACGTGTCCGGCCTGACCGAGGAGAGCGACGAGGGCAAGGAGCTGGACGCGGAGAAGCTGCAGGAGCTGTTCCGCAAGGAACTGGATAACAACCAGCTGGACGTGAGCCTGGCCTCCATGGCGAACGCCGACCTGATCGCCATGGTCACCGAGGACGAGCAGGCCCGCCGATTCAAGGAGCTGTACCGCATGGAGAACATGCCCGACAGCTACGCGCTGGTGCTGAACCGCCGCAACCCCACGGTGCAGGCGCTGGCCTCCCGCGACCCCGAGGACGAGATGACCGCCATGCTCTGCCGTCAGGTGTACGACCTGGCCCGCATGGCCGCCGCGCCCCTGGAGAACGACGAGATCACCGCGTTCCTGGAGCGCAGCCAGAAGCTGGTCGGCATGCTGGCGAAGAACAGCTGATTCCGCCGAGCCGAATAGCGAAAAAGAACGGGAAGCCCTGCAAGCGCAGCGGCTTCCCGCTTTTGTCCTCTCCTGTTTCTCTCCGGGGTTCCTACTCCGCGTCCCCGACCTCATAGGGGTCCCACGCGGCGCGGAAGTAGTCGAACACGTCCTCGTTCACCGCGTCGTCGTCCTCGGGGGTGAAGCTCTCCGTGCCGTCCCCGTCCACCTCGACGCGAAAGACCATCACGGTGTCCTCCTCCTCCAGCGGCGCCATGATGACATAGGTCTGACCACGAACCTCCAGCCGATCCAGCAGCTGACAGGGCACCTCCTCGCCCTCCGCGTCGGTGAGCAGATAGAGCTGCTCAGCGGGGTCACGGCGCATGTCGGTCATCACGGTTCCTCCCCGCAAGTGAAGTTGTACAGGTCGGCACACTCGTCCTGAAAGAGCTCAAAGACCGCCTCGACGGCCTCCTCATCCTCGGGCACCTCGAAGGACTCCTCGTTGGTTTCCTCGTCATAGACCACCCGGAGAATCAGCACCTCGTCGTCGTTCTCGTCCACGGGCACCAGCACGGCATACTCGTCCTCGCCGATGCAGGCGCGGTAGGCCAGCTCAAAGTCCTCCTCGCGCCCGTCGGGGGCGGTCAGGGTCACGATGTCCAGATCCTCGTCCGCCTCCTCGTCATAGGCCGCCCGCAGCGCCTCCGCCACGGCGTCCAGGAAGGCCACGCTGCTCACCTTCCGGCAGGGGCCACCCTGCCAGAGCGCCGCCAGGTCGCCGGTCATGGTGCCGCCCTCGATGGTGCCCAGGGTGGCCTGCTCCAGCAGGTCGGCAAACTCCACCAGGTCGTCCAGCCCGTCCAGCTCGCCGCGCTTGCGCAGGGCGCCGCTCCAGGCGAAGATGGTCGCCACCGGGTTGGTGCTGGTCTCCTCGCCCTTGAGATAGCGGTAGTAGTGGCGCGTGACGGTGCCGTGGGCGGCCTCGTACTCGTACTTGCCGTCCGGGGACACCAGCACGCTGGTCATCATCGCCAGGGAGCCGAAGGCCGTGGCGACCATGTCGCTCATCAC
>JAEDKS010000266.1 GCA_016295665.1 Clostridia bacterium | reverse complement strand
ATATCCGGAACATCGCCCTCATGGGACATGGCGGCGAGGGCAAGACCACGCTGACCGAGGCCATGCTCTACGCCGCAGGCATCATCGACCGTCAGGGCCGGGTGGAGGACGGCAACACCACCACCGACTTTGACCCCGAGGAGGTTCGCCGCGGCTGCTCCATCAGCGCCGCCTGCGCGCCCGTGGACTGGAACGACAAGATGCTGAACATCATTGATGTTCCCGGCTACTTTGATTTTATCGGTGAGATGACCGGCCCGCTGCGCGTGGTGGAGACCGTGGGCATCGTGGTCAGCGCCGTCACCGGCTTCAACGTGGGCGCGGAGAAGGCCTTCAAGCATGCCGTCAAGAGCGGCGTGGGCCGTATGTTCATCATCAACCAGATGGATCGCGAGCACGCCTCCTTCGACAAGGTGACCCAGCAGCTGCGCGACCGCCACGGCTCCTGCGTGGTGCCCGTGCTGATGCCCATCGGCGAGGGCGCGGACTTCCGCGGCGTGGTCAACGTGCTGGAGAAGAAGGCCTATGAGGGCGCCTACAAGAACAGCGTCGAGGTGCCCATGCCCGACAGCATGAAGGACAAGGTGGACAAGGCCTTCGATTACCTGACCGAGCAGGCCGCCGCCGCCGATGACGACCTGATGATGAAGTACCTCGAGGGCGAGGAGCTGACCTATGAGGAGATCCTGCTGGGCTTCCACAAGGGCATGAAGGACGGCTCCATCGTGCCCGTGGTGGCGCTGAGCGCCCTGACCGGCGTGGGCATCGCCCGCACCATGGATCTGATGGCGAAGTACCTGCCCTCCCCGGCGCATCAGGGCATCGTGCACGACGGCTTCAACCCCCGCACCGGCGAGGGTGTCAGCCGCGTCTGCAAGGACGACCAGCCCTTCTCCGCCTTCGTGTACAAGACCATCGCCGACCCCTTCGTGGGCAAGCTGAGCCTGTTCCGCATCTTCTCCGGTCAGCTGACCAGCGCGACCACGCTCTACAACGTCAACAAGGACAAGACCGAAAAGTCCGCCGGCATCTACATCCTGCGCGGCAAGAAGCAGATCGCCAAGCAGAGCCTGCACGCCGGCGACCTGGGCGCCCTGGCGAAGCTGCAGTACACCAGCACCGGCGATACCCTGTGCGACTACAACGATCCCATCCAGTACCCCGTGCTGGCGTTCCCGGCGCCCTGCATCAGCAAGGCCGTGTACGCCGCCAAGCAGGGCGAGGAGGACAAGGTGTTCTCCAGCCTGGCCCGTCTGCGCGAGGAGGATCCCTCCATCACCGTCACCAAGAACGTGGAGACCACCGAGACCCTCGTGTCCGGTCAGGGCGAAATGCACCTGGAGGTCGTCCGCAACAAGCTGGAGAACAAGTTCGGCGCCCGCGCCCTGCTGCAGGATCCCAAGATCCCCTATCGTGAGACCATCCGCAAGTCCGTGAAGGTCGAGGGCCGCCACAAGAAGCAGACCGGCGGTCACGGTCAGTTCGGTGACGTGTGGATCGAGTTCAGCCCGACCCTGGACGGCTCCTCCGACTTTGTGTTCGAGGACGCGGTGGTGGGCGGCGCCGTGCCGCGCAACTTCATCCCCAGCGTCGAGAAGGGCCTGCGCGAGTGCATCGTCCATGGCGTGCTGGCGGGCTACCCGATGGTGGGCCTGCGCGCCAAGCTCTATGACGGCAGCTATCACCCCGTGGACTCCTCCGAAATGGCCTTCAAGACCGCGGCCCGCATCGCCTACAAGAAGGGCTGCGCCGATGCCGCGCCCGTGCTGCTGGAGCCCATCATGCACGTGGAGATCGTGGTGCCCGACGAGTACATGGGCGACATCATGGGTGACATGAACAAGCGCCGTGGACGCATCATCGGCATGCACCAGACCGACGGCATGCAGATGGTCGAGGCCGAGGCCCCCCAGAGCGAGATGTTCAAGTACGCCACCGACCTGCGCTCCATGACCCAGGCCCGTGGCAGCTTCTCCATGCGCTTCGAGCGCTATGAGGAGGTTCCCGCCAACGTCGCCGAGAAGATCATCGCCGGCGCCGACAAGATCGAGGACGAGGACGAATAATCCCGCTGCCCGGATGGGCGGAACAACACCATACACCAAGCTGCGGAGCCCCGGCCAAACGGCTGGCGGCTCCGCGTTCTTTTGGGGCCATGCCCCGCTTCACGGCATCAAAAAGAGGGACGCTCCGGACCAGTCCGCGCCCGGGTCGCTGGCCCTTCATCCCTCCGGA
>JAEDKS010000068.1 GCA_016295665.1 Clostridia bacterium | reverse complement strand
GCCGTCGGCGTCATGGACACCCACGCCGTCATGGGTGTCCAGCACGGTGAACTGCCGGCGCGGACAGATGCTCAGCCAGCGCTTCAGCTCGCGTCCGGAGCCGGTGAGCAGCGTGTGCAGCACCAGCAGGGGCAGCACGAAGTCATAGGTGTAGTAGCCGTGCCGGCTGATGTTCAGCGCGGTCTCGTAGCGGTCATGCACCTCCGGCAGCAGGGTCATCTGCTGCTTTTCCAGCTGATCCTCCATCTCGTGAATCAGATCCCAGACCTGCGGCTCCACGAAGAAGCAGTTTGTGCCCCGCACCTTGGTGATGTAGCCATAGGCGTCCATCCGCACCACGGAGATGCCGTGGCTGCCCAGCTGGGACAGGCTCCGCATGATGTATGCCCGGGTCATGGGATGGTTGGTGTCCAGGTCAATCTGCTCCGAGGAGAAGGAGCACCACAGCCGCTTCACGCTGCCGTCCGGCATGGGCACGTCCTGATACAGCGGCTTGTCGCTGCGGCGGTAGAGCTTGGAGAGCTCCTCCGGGGAGGGCTCCCCGCCGAAGAACTTCGCGTAGTCGAAGAACATGCCCGCGTATTCGCTTTGGTCGCCCTTGGCAAGGAAGTCCTGGAACTCCCGGCTCCGGCGGGAGATGTGATTGACCATCATGTCGCACATGAGGGTGTAGTCCCGGGACAGCGCCTCGATGTCCGCCCAGGTGCCGAAGGCGGGATCCACCTCGTCATAGCCCACGGGGGAGAAGCCCCGGTCGCCGCTGGAGGGGAAGAAGGGCAGGATGTGGATGCTGCCTGCGGCGCCCTGCAGATGGGTGTTCAGCGTCCTGCGGAGCGCCGCCAGGTTGCCGCCCAGGCTGTCCGGGTAGGTGATGAGCATGACCTTGTTGTCGATCTTTTTCATACAAGCTCCTGTTTTTCGGGCGTCAGCAGTCGAAGAACTTCGCTTCCAGCATGGCGCACAGCGTGTGATAGATGGGCAGATGATACTCCTGCACATCGGCGGGGGTGGCTGCGGGGGCGATGATGGCGCAGTCGCTGCACTGCTTCAGCCGGCCACCGGTGCCGCCGGTGAGCGCGATGGTGCGCAGCCCCCGGGCACGGGCCGTCTGCATGGCCAGGGCCACGTTGCGGGCGTTGCCGCTGGTGCTGATGCCGAGCATCACATCCCCGGGCCTGCCGTAGCCGATGACCTGCTGCGCCATGGCGAGGGACGGGTCAAGATCGTTTTGCACGGCGGTGGACAGGGGCGCGTGTCCCGTCAGCGCGATGGCGGGCAGCCCCTGCTGAAGCAGCGATTCCGCGCCGGGCAGCAGCGGCTCCAGCGCGTCCCGCAGCGGCTGCTGCTCCGCCTCGGGCAGGGGGCGCTTGAGATAGAAGCCCTTCATCAGCTCACCCACGATGTGCTCGCTGTCCGAGCAGCTGCCGCCGTTGCCGCCCACCAGCAGCTTGCCGCCGTGCCGGTAGCAGTCCCGCAACAGCAGGTAGGCCTCCATGACGGACTCCCGGCAGCAGTCGAGCGCGGGATAGCGGGTAAACAGCCGCTCATAGTGCGCCAGCACGGTGGCCTTGTGCTCCGTGATCTCCTCCAGCGGCTCCACGCCGGTGGCGTAGAGCGCGACCATGATGCTTGCCAGATCGCCCAGCTGCTCGCCGGTCTCGGCGGGCACCACGGTCAGGCCGCGAACACTGTGGGAGAGCGCCTCCCTGCGCAACTCCGCCTCCATGGGACCGCGCAGCAGATCCTCGCAGCGCACGAAGATGCTCCCGATGACCACCCGCTCCGGGTTCAGCACGTCGGTGAGCTGCGCAATGCCGCGCCCCAGCATCCGTCCGATGTGGTCGAAGAAGCGCAGCGCGTCCGGGTCACCCTGCCGGGCGTACTCCGCCATCAGCCTGGCGTCCGCCTCGCTGGCGGCATGACCGTCCCGTACCCAGGCGGGGATTTGTCCTTCGGCAAGCAGGCGCTCCGTCAGCGCTGCGGCCTGCCGGGCGATGCCGCCGCCGCTGGTATAGCCCTCGAAGGAGCCGGCTTTGCCGAAGCCCACGGGGCCGTCCTCGGTCAGGCGGATGTGCCCGACCTCGCCGCCCATGTCCGTGCAGCCCCGAAGCAGCTTTCCCTCCGCGATGATGCCCGCGCCCATGCCTGTGCCCATGGTCAGAAAGACCATGTTCTCCGTGCCCCGACCGGCGCCCAGCTTCCACTCCACCAGCGCGCAGGCGTTGGCATCATTCTGCAGATAGGCGGGCACCCGGTAGCGCTCGGTGATCATTCTCGCCAGCGGTATCTCGTCCCAACCGGGCAGGTTGGGCGGGGACAGCACCAGCCCGCGCCGGGAATCCAGCGGCCCGCCGCAGCTGACGCCCACGGCTTCGATCTCCGCGAAGGTCAGGTCGTTCTGCCGCAGAATTTCCTCCATGGCTTCACACAGCCTGTTCCAGGTGTGGGCAAAGCCCTTTTCCGTCTCCGTTGGAAAGCGGAGCTTGTCCAGCAGGTGAATGCCGCCGTCCACCTCCGAGAGCAGCACGGCGCACTTGGTGCCGCCGATGTCAAGTCCGAGATAACACTTCCGCATGATGTTCCTCCTTGTGCCCGCGTACGCGGCACATCATCAGTAGGGGTATTTCCGGTAGAAGTCCTTGAACCAGGGGGTGTAGTAGTTAGCGAAGGACTGGCGCAGACTTCGGATGCGCGCGTCCGCGTCGCAGAGCAGCGAGGGCGGGCAGTGACCGAAGGTGAAGGCATCGAAGTGCTGGGACGCCAGCTTGTCCAGGCTCTGCCGCCAGGCGTCCTCGCTGGAGCCGATCTTTGCGCTGTAGCCGCCGTGGAGCGTGTCTCCCGCAAAGAGCAGCCGCATGCCGATGCGGTGCTCCAGCACAAAGCAGCAGGAGCCCATGGTGTGCCCGGGCGTGTGCAGCACGGTGACGGGGCCGGCATCGGTCTGGAACCGGTCGCCTTCCTGCAGCGTCCCATCCACCGGGATGGGCGTGGACTGCACGCCGTAGAGCAGGGAGGCGCTGGTTCTCTCGCTGTCGCCCGTCTCCACCTGTGCCCGATCCAGCTCGTGCACATATAGCCCGGTAGCGAAGCGCGCACGGAACAGTCCCGCGGCGCCCACGTGGTCATAGTGCCCATGGGTGGCATAGATGCGCGTGATGCGGGCGGGATCGAAGCCCAGGCTGCGGATGTTTTCCAGAATCTGCGGGAACCCCTCCGGCGTTCCGCAGTCGATCATGAGCAGCGCATCGCCCGCCGGAAGCAGATAAGCGGTGGCGTCAAAGGCATGGGAGCGGGCGGGCCCGCCCACCTGATAGACATCGGGCAGCAGCATCATGGTGCAGCAGCTCCTTTCACATTCAGTCCTCCAGAAAGTTCGTCTCACGAAGCTGACCGCCCTCCAGCAGCAGCGTCTTGATTTCGAAGGGGTGGAACGAAAGCGTCCACTGGCTGTCGCCCAGGGACAGGCGCACGGTGACGGGCACGCCGTCGGTTTCGTGCAGTCGCAGCATGATCGCCTCCGAGCGCTCGGCGCGCTTGGCGGCACCGATGCGCACGGCGGGGCTGGAGATGCGCAGCGCCGGCAGCTCCCGCTGGCCCCGCCGGTCGGTCATGCCGCCCACCAGGTACAGGGTGCCCTGCTCGTGGCGCTCCGCGAGGCGGTACAGCGCATGCGGGGGCAGGGGAGCCCCGTGGGGCGTCAGGGTCAGGGAGAAGGCATGCTCCCCCATATCCAGATAGTGGTAGGTGTCATAGTCGTGCTGCCACAGGCTGCGGTCAGCGCCCTGGGCATAGATGGGACTGCGAAGCAGCAGCAGCTCTGTGGCGCCCGCCCTCGGCTGGAAGCCGTAGATGCCATCATTCGTGATCGCAAGCCCGCGTCCATCCGGCTTCGCGGCATCCAGGAATCGCTGCATGAACAGCTCATCGTCGTCGCCCTCGTGGCGCATGACGCCGTAGGGGCACTCGCTTGTGTGGTATGATGCACCCGTGGGCAGGACAAATCGCAGCTGATGCCAGGGGAGCGCCCAGCTCACCCGGCAGTCCATCCGCACGGAGCGCTCCCCGGCAAGCAGCGTGTAGTGGGTTTCGATACGAAGCCCCTCACCGTGCTGACGGACGCGCAGCACCTGCCGCAGGTCGCTCCGCTCCACGCAGTCCACGCTGTCCGTGACCAGCGTCCGGTCATCGGGCTGGAAGCTGTGCCCGTTGCCGCCCCAGGGATCCCGGTCGTCCTGCCAGACGGAGAAGGCGCAGGGGCCTGTCAGGGCCTCGTAGCCGGAGGTCGCGTCCCGCAGGCTGACGGGCTGTCCCGCCTCGTCAAGGCGCAGGGAGACCAGCCCGTTGTCCAGCACATGGGCGTCCCCCTCGTGAGCGGTGGGCAGCCGCAGATGGCTCTCCTGATCGTCCGCGTAGTACACCGCGACTCCGAAGGCGGGGATGCGCGCCCGGAACAGGATTTTCCGCCGACCGCCCAGATGGAGCCAGACCATGGTGCAGGACTGCTTGACCCGGACGTAGGGCACCTCCTGCCCGCTATCGTCCGTCAGGCGCAGGTCGTTGTTGCAGAACCAGTTCAGCTCCACCTCCGCCACGCCCTCCCAGGGCTCCGGGGACAGGTTGAACAGCAGGATGGGCACGCCCTTTCCGGGCATGCGGAGCGAGGCAACAATGGCTTGCATCGCCAGGTTGGCGATGACGCCCGCCTCGTGGGTCACGCCGCGCACGTCATTCAGGGCGTCCGTGTGCGCCTCCTCGATGATGGTGCCGCCCAGGGTGTCGTGGAACTGGTTGAACAGCAGCCGCTGCCAGAGGGCCCCCGTGTCCTGCCAGGCGCCCTCCGCGCTTAGCAGCCGGGCCATGACCTGCAGCTTCTCGGCCCGCAGCAGCGCCCCCTCCGCCTGACGCACGGCCTGCTTCAGCAGGTGATCCGCGCTGTAGCAGCCGGCGTTGATGTGATCCAGATAGGCGGCGGTCGTGGGCAGGTCGGGGCGGTCGCGGCGCAGCGCGTCAAAGAAGGCCCCGTAGGTGGAGAAGCGCAGCTCCGTGTCCGGGAACGTCTCGCGCAGCTGCTCCACCGCACGGATGTTAGCGACGGTGGGCCCGCCGCCGTGATTGCCCACGCCGTAGCAGCAGGGCAGCGCAGTCAGCGTGCCCATGGCATCCAGCGTCCGCTGGATGTTTTCCCGGGTCGCGTCGTAGAACCAGGTGGTGTACTCGCCGGGCAGGCTGACGGTGGTGATGCCGGTGCCGTCCAGCCCCTGCCAGACAAAGACGGGGCTTCTTCCGGCTACCAGCTCCCGGGGCGAGACGCTGACATTGGGCCGCATGAGCACATACCCTTCCAGCCCGCCGAGCCGAAGAATCTGCGGCAGCTGGGGGCTGTGCCCGAAGGAATCCACGTTGGAGCCGATGGTGGCCCGCTGCCCGAAAAGCCGCTGAAGGGCGGCCTGTCCATAGAGCGCCTGTCGGGCAAAGGCCTCGCCGCAGGGCAGGTTGCAGTCCGGCTCAATCCACCAGCCGCCGGTCAGCTCGAAGCGTCCCTCCCGCACCCGCTGGCGGATTTCCTCCAGCAGACCCGGGTCGATGCGCTCCAGGTACACGAAGAAGGCGGCGGAGGTCGCGGTGAAATGGAAGTCCGGGAACTCCTTCATCCTGTCCAGCGCCGAGCGGAGGGTGGCATGCACCTCCTGCATGCCCTCCTCCCACACCCAGAACCAGACCGGGTCGATGTGGGAGTTGCCGATCATATGCAGCGTCTTGTGCGCCATGGTCTCACTCCTTTTCCGCGCCCGCGATGCTGCGGAAGCGCAGCGACGCCCACGCTCGGCTGCCGCTCCAGCTGACCACGCGGAGCAGCCGCTCCTCGCCGGGCAGCAGGCAGGGCACACCGTCCATCGACTGGATAAACTCGCCCTCCTCCGGCAGCTCCGGGTACACAAGCAGCGCCGCCTCGGTGCCGCGATTGACCACCCGCCAGCTGGTTTCCTCCCACTCGTCGGTCGTGCTGCGGGTGCCGGGCAGCTCCTGCCAGGACAGCTGAACGTCCATGGGGCGCACCAGGGCCGCGAAGGGCGTGTCGCGGCGCGTGGAGAACAGGTACTCGCTGACCTGCGTTTCCGTGCCGCCGTAGGTCAGCCGGCCCAGCAGCACCTCGGGGAAGTCATCCTGCACAGGCACGGCGATTTCGCCCACCGCCGCCGCACTGTCACCGGGAATCCGGGCACAGCCCTGCGCGGCGGAGAGCACCTCGCCCGTCAGGGCGTGGAGCGTGAAACGCCACGGCACCTCCGTGGTCTGGGACAGGCCGCTGTTTAGCCATACGGTGGCCCGGAGCGTCTCACCCGGGGTAAAGACCTGCCCGTCGTAGCGCAGGGACATCAGGAGGGGGCGATACGCCTCCTGCGCCGCGTAGTAGGACAGCTTGGGGACGCCGTAGTAATCCACCAGACAGGTGTTGGACACGTTGGGGTAGGGCTCGTTGTAGGCCCACATGATGCTGCCGCTGTTGTGGAACTTCCGCTGCCGATTGGACACGAGGGCGTAGCGGATGCCCTCCCACTGGAACAGCTGGCTGATGCGTGTGAAGGTGTCCAGATCGGGCAGCTTACCGACCAGTCCGCGATCCCGCGCCCAGGTGTCCCACCAGTCGCCGTGATGCCGCCAGACCAGATTCTCCTGCATGTTGGTGACCGTCAGATCGGCGGGGGACAGGAAGCGCTTCAGCGAGCCCACGCAGGTCATGCCCTCCGCGCCCAGCTCGCCGTGCAGCAGGCTGTCGGACTGATTGAACAGCGCGTAGTGCTCCTCCGGCACATAGTGCCAGGGGCCGTGAACGTCGTGGCTGATGCCCTCCCGGTGGAACTCCAGAAACTCGCTGGGCCCGGAGGATGACGCCGGGAATAGCATCCGGCCCGGATCCTCCTCGTCCACCAGGCGCTGCAGGAAGGCGATGTTGGGGTTGGCGGCGGTGGCGGGCACATGGGGCGCGTCCGTCAGCTCGTTGCCGCCGCACCAGCAGGCCAGGCAGGCGTGGTTGCGCTTGATCCGCAGCGCCGAACGGGAGGTGTCCCGCAGCAGCGAGAGATAATCCGGCGTGGTGGGCGGTGTGCGATCCATGGAGGAGGAGGTCTGGATGAACTCCTGCCAGACCAGGATGCCGTATTCGTCGCACAGGTCATAGAAGCGTTCCTTCTCGATGAGCCCCACGCCGTTGACGCGAACCAGGTTGATGCCCGCCGCCTGAATCTGCCGGAGGAAGCGACGGTAGCGCTCGTCGGACACGGTGCCGATGAGCATGTCGAAGGGCGTCAGGTTCACGCCCCGGATGTACACGCGGCGTCCGTTGACCCGCAGGCAGTAGGGGAGCGCTCCCTCCGACGCACGGTCATTCTGCTCCCAGCGCAGGTCGCGGAAGCCGATCCGGCCCTGCCAGCGGTGGGAAATATCGCTGCCGCATAGAAGCTCGATGCGAACGCCGTACAGCTTCTGTGCGCCCATGCCGTTCACCTGCCACCGCTCGACCTGCGCCAAGGACAGGCGGGCGGTGGCCCTGGCCAGCCCGTCCGCCCGGGCGGCGCAGGGGACGGTAGTCTCCGCCAGCACCCTCTCCCCGTCCAGCACGGTCACGCGCATGGCGCAGGCGCTGATGCCCGCCAGGGCACAGTCGGCCTCCACCGTCACCTGTCCGCCCTCTCCCTCGGGCATGGGCACCAGACGCACATGCTCCACCGTTGCCGGGCCCGTCAGCTCCACCCAGGCGTCATCCCAGATGCCCACGGGCACCATGCGCGTGTCAAAGTCCCACTTGTAGGAGAAGCGGCTTTTCTGCGTGTGGGTGTGGGAGGCATGCCCCGCCTGACTGTCCTCCTGCGGCGCGGACTCGAACACGATCAGCAGGTGATTCTCTGCCGCGAGCTGCCCGGTGATGTCCAGATCCACCGGGGAGAAGCTGCCCTCGTGAATCAGCAGCAGCTGACCGTTCAGGTAGATGTGGCAGCGGTAGTCCAGCCCCAGAAAGCGAAGGTGGCAGTGCTGACCGGGGGCGGGCTGCGCGGTGAAGGTGGTGCGGTAGGCCCACCAGCGGTTCTCCACCCATTCGCAGCGCATGCTGTTCATGCCGAAGTAGGGGTCATCAATCCAGCCGGCGCGCCAGAGATCCATGTGAACCGACCCGGGCACCCGGGCGGGAATCCAGTCGGTGATGCTGCGCCCCAGCGCGGGCTCCTGCATGCCCAGCTGCGGGACATAGGGAAAATAGCCGCTGATCTCCCAGCCGCTCAGAGAAATACGCTCAACCATCGTTTGGCAGCTCCTGTTCTTTCGTTGCTTGTCTCCTATGGAAACCGTACGCTCAGTCGCGCTCCAGCAGCAGCGCCATGCCGTCCAGCTCCCGAAGCCCGGATACGATCACTGTCCGATCCGTTTGTGCCCAGACGATGCCATCCCGGGCGCAGCCCTCCGCCACCCGGTAGCCCTCGGGAATGGGGAAGCGCACGACCCCCGGTGCCTCGTGGAAAGTGTGCACCACGCAGAGCACGGCCTCCCCGCCCTCCCGGACGACGGCCTGCCAGCCCTTCGGATGGCGCCAGCTGCTCAGCTCCGGCCCGTAGCGCCTTGAGAAGCCACGGCGGATGACGGGCGCCGCCTTCGCGTAGAAGTCCAGCACCCGGCGAACCACCGCCCACTGGGCATCGCTCAATTCCAGCACCTGTCCCGACAGGCACAGCCGTCCCAGCAGTCCGGCGGTCAGCTTGTAGTACAGCATGCCCTCGTCGAAGTGCTTGTGCAGCACGGCCCAGATCTGGCTCTGCCGGGGCAGGATCATGCGGTGCATATTGGCGGCGATGACGGGAATCTCCTCGCACTCATGGGCGTCGGAGAAGGAGGCCATGGCGCCCAGCTCCATGAAGGAGGGCACGAGCCTGTGTCCGCCGGAAGAGCAGACCTCCACCACCACCTCGGGCAGCTGCTCCCGGATGCGCCGGAAGAAGGCCTGCACCCGCAGGATGTGCTGCCGCAGACCCTCGCCTAAGGATTCGCAGCCGTCCACGCCCATGCCGATGGTGTCGTTGTAGTCCACCTTGATGTACTTGAAGCCGTGTACCCGCAGGAAGTCGATGACCTTCTCCTGCAGATAGTCCTGCACCTCGGGGTTGGAGAAATCCAGGAAGCGCCGGGCACCCACGCTCAGGGGCATGCCGTCCCGGTGCAGCAGCCATTCGGCCTTCTGATAGCAGGGGTTGTGGCGACCCGCCACCTCGAACTCAAACCAGATGCCGGGCTCCATGCCGCAGGCGCGGATCCGATCAAGGGTGTCGTCCAGCCCGCGGGTGAACAGGAAGGGAGAGGGATTCCAGCTGCCGGCGTTCATGGACCAGTCGCCGGGCGTTTCGGCGTACCAGCCCGCGTCGATGACGAAGTAGCGCAGCCCCAGTCCCTTCAGCTTCTCCGCGATGGCGGCGATGCTGTCCTCCTGCGGGGTGCCCCAGGTGGTGCAGAACTCGTTGAACAGCGTGGGCAGCGCCTCCTCGGAGGCGGGAAGTTGCAGCCTGTCCTCGGTGCAGGCGTTCAGCCGCTGACACAGCTCGTCCGCGTCGCCCGCGCAGACCGTCAGAATGACCTCCGGCGCGGCGAAGCGCTCACCGGGGGCAAGCTGCTTCATCCAGTGCCCGAACTCCCGGTCTGCCAGCCCGCCGGAGAGGAAGAAGCCGTTGTCCTTCCGTCCGGCCTCCAGCTGCCAGGAGGAGGCGTGGGTCAGCTTGGCCCCCCACAGCACGCCATGCACCGTATCCTCCAGCGCGACCAGCGGGAAGTAGCTTCGCACGGGCATGGAGCCCACCTGGCCCCAGCGCTCGGAGACGGCGGAGTTGTTGGCCCAGGAGGGCTCCATGTGCAGCGCCTCCACGGGCTCTCGCACCAGCCGGCCCTCCGCGGCCCAGCTGGAGCGGATGCGGTACAGCGCCAGCGTCTCCGGGGCATCATCGGATGCGAAGGGCGTCAGACCGCCCAGGGTAAAGCCGGAGAGCATCTCCAGCGTGACGGGCGAATCGCCCCGATTGGTGACCTCCGTTTCCACGGTCAGGTAGGGCGCTCCCTCCGGATGGCGAACGCGATGCACATAGGACAGATGGCGCTCCGTGTCCTCCAGGCGGCTTTCGATGCAGGTCGCGCCGTCCCCGTCGGCAGTCTGCTGACCGCGCCAGACCAGCCTGCGGGCGGAGATGGCGCCGCGCATGGTGCGTCCGCTGGCGAAGCCGTCCGGGTAGTCATCGCCCAGCAGCTTGACCTGCACCAGCGGCTCCACGCGGCACTGCTTCTGTACGCACAGCCCGTGCAGCGCTTCGGGCACCAGCCGCAGACCGACCAGTCCGGTCTCGTCGTCCTCAAGGTAATCCAGGCGCATGTCGCCCAGGGGGTAGCTGGAAAGCAGGGTGTGGGTGATGGGCTTTCTTGCCATGGGAATCGCCTTCCTTTCCTTCTGTACGATGTACGGGGTCCGGGCGTCAGTCGGGCCAGACGCGGGGCTTCTTATAGCCGGAGTGATTCAGGAAGTCGGAGACGGTCTCCGGTGCCACGGGCGTCAGGCTGACGCCGGCCCGGGCAGCCTCCAGGCACATCCGGCAGCTGTTTTCCAGCACCTCCAGCCCGGAACAGCACTCGCCGATGGTGGTGTCGTAGAGCAGCACGCCGTGGTTCTCCAGCAGGATGACATTGGCCCGGGCTGCCACCTGCGCCACGGATTCGGTGAGCTGCGCGCTGCCGGGATGGGCGTAGGGCACGCGGGCCATGCGCTGCAGGTAGTACATGTTCTCCACGAACAGGTCGTTGCGCACCGCAAGGTCGCTGGCGGCGGCCAGCGTCGTGTAGAAGGGGGACGCATGGAGCACCGCGCCGGCCCAGGCGCACTGACGATAGGCAGCCAGATGCACCGGCAGCTCCTTGGAGGGCTTGCGCCCCGTCCAGGTGCCGCTTGCCATGTCGTAGAGCGAGAAGCTGTCCTCATGCAGGTCGTCAAAGCGGGTGCCGCTGCCGGTAATGAGGAAGTGCGTTTCATCCAGTCGGATGCTGATGTTTCCGGCGCTGCCCCAGGTCATCCGCTTCTCGGCGACCCAGCGGCCTGCCTCGATCAGGGCTTTTGCGGCCTCGTATAGTTCCATCGGTTCATTCCTCCATATTCGTTTGATTCATCATGGGCAGATAGCGGTGGCGGTAGAACTCGGTCCAGGTCTCATGGGCCGCTGCGTTCGGGGTCAGCACCGTGTCCGCCTGCAGGGCGGGCAGCTCCGTGAGGCCCGCCCGGGCGCTTGCCAGCCGCGCCGCGCCATAGAGCGTTCCTTCATCCAGGGAGGGCACGGCGACGGTCATGCCCAGCACATCCGACAGCGTCCGCAGATAGCGCGGATGGCGCGTCAGGCCGCCCATGCAGTACAGCCGGGCATCCGGCGCTACGCCCATGGTCTCGGTCAGATACCGGGTTTCCATCGCGAGCCCCTCATAGACGCCCGCGATAATGGCGCCCCGGGAGGTGCTGTCCCGCAGCCCCATCAGCGTGCCGCTGGCGGCGGGGTTCAGATGGGGCGCGCCGCTGCCTGCCAGATAGGGATAGTACAGCAGCCCGGAGGG
>JAEDKS010000067.1 GCA_016295665.1 Clostridia bacterium | reverse complement strand
AGCATGGAGTCCTTGCCGCCGGAGATGCACACGGCAATCCGGTCGCCCTCCCGCACCAGCTCGTAGCGCTTGACCCCCAGAGTGAAGGGGCGCCACAGCTCCTTGCGGTACTTCTTGATGATGCTCTGCTCGATGATCTCCGTGGGGGTCAGCTCTCGGCTCATGGCGTGCGTTGCTCCTTTGCTTCCCCGAACCGGGGACAGCAGCAGGATAGCGGAATTTCCCCACAAAGTCAATAGGCAATTTCATCCCGGCGGGTGTTACCAGCCGCCGCCGTCCTCCTCCTCCGCCTCCGGGGTGAAGGACTTCATCAGCTCCTCCTGGGAGAAGCGGGGGTCAAAGGCCAGGGAGCGCAGGGCCTCCCGGCTGACCACGGTGTTCGTGCCCAGGCAGTCGTTGCAGCGGTAGCCGCAGTCCGGGCACACGCAGCCCAGATGATCGCTCTCCGCCTGCACCATGTAGGTGCCGCATTCCTTGCAGCTGCAGCGCATGATCCGATGCTCCTTTCCAATCTGTTCCGCGCCCTCAGTGGGGCAGGGACATGACATACACCTGCTCACCCGCGGAGATGACGCCGTAGCCGCCCTTCAGGATGCCGATGAAGCGGGTGGCCTGAACGCCCTGGGGCAGCGGGAGGATATAGCCGTAAAAGCGCTGCTTGTCCACGTTGGCATGGTAGAGATAGTCCGAGGAGACGGCATAGAGGTTGCTGCCGTCAATCCGGGCGCCGACGCAGGCGGAGGGCAGGGTGTAGCGGCGGTCGGTGGTGTCGGTCAGCACCCGCAGCTCCGTGATGGTCAGCGCGCTGTTGAGCTGGGCGGTGGGGGCGAGGAGCATATTGGCGCTGCCCCGGTCCGGGATGGAGGCATCAATCAGCTGCCAGCCGTACACCAGCTGGGTGCGGCTCACGTCCTGCACCGCCTTGTAGTCATAGGTGTACATCTGCTGGGTGGTGAACACGCGCAGCATGTTGTTCTCAAACAGCACCCGGTAGGCCAGATACTCGCCCAGATCGGTTTCGCCCGTGTTCATCTTGCCCACCTGGAAGGTGTTCAGCACCATGTTGATGGCTACGCCGTACACGTCCATGGACAGCGTCCACATGTACTGGTCGCCCGTGCCGTAGAAGCCCACGTCCATCAGCATCAGCTTCCGGAAGGCGTCCGATTCCCGGTCCACCTGCGTGCCGTCCAGATTCTTGATGATGAGCTCCGGGGAGGTGTCATCCCCGATTACCACGGCGCAATAGCTGCTGCCGATGCGGGCGAACTGCACCTCGCTGTCCATGTTCTCGCTGTAGGAGGGAGAGCCGTTCTGATCGACGATGAACAGCTGCGTGCCCGACCAGATGACGATGTGGGTATCGCTCACCGAGAAGCGGGCGCTGCTGCCCACCGGGAACGTCCAGCGGATGCCGCCGTCCCGGTTCAGGCACTGGATGGACGCGCCGTCGTAGTACAGCAGATTGCTGCCGAACACGGTCACGTCCTGATCGGCGGTGCAGGGCATGAGCTTTGCCTCCAGCTGGGTGCTGCTGCCCAGGTTCATGACCAGGCGAACGGCAGCCACCGCCAGGATCACCACCAGAATCAGGATGATCCAGTTGCGGATCTGCCGCCGGCGCTTGCCCAGATGCTGCGGATCCGAATAGTCGATCGAGCGGATTCCTCCGCGCTTGTTACCCTGCATGATACAGCTCCTTCATCGTTTTGTGTGCCGGGCCGTTCTCCCGGGCGCTCAGGTATCCACCCGGAGGATCTCCGACAGGTTCTCCATGATGGCCCGGGCAATCCAGGGCTTGTTCATGGTGTACAGGTGGATGTTGGTCACGCCGTTGGCGATCAGATCCACGATCTGCTCCGTGGCGAAGGCGATGCCCGCCTGGGTCATGGCGGCGGGGGCGTTGGCGAAGCGGTCGGCAATCGCCGCGAACCGGGGCGGCATGATGGAGCCGGACAGCTTCACCGCCCGGGCAACCTGCTTCGGGTCACAGATGGGCATGATGCCCGCGCACACCGGCACCCGGATGCCCGCCCGCTGGGCCCGGTAGAGGAAATTGTACAGCAGGCCGTTGTCGAAGAACATCTGCGTGGTCAGGAAGTCCACGCCCGCGTCCACCTTGCGGCGCAGGTTGTCCATGTCGGCCTGCCGGGAGGCGCTCTCCGGGTGCGCCTCGGGATAGCAGGCGGCGCCCACGCAGAAGCTGCCCTGGCTGTGGATGAACGAGATCAGCTCGGAGGCATAGGTGAAGTCCGTCTGGATGCAGCCGTCCCGGGGCAGATCGCCACGGAGAGCCAGCACGTTCTCCAGACCGTTTTCCTGCATCTCCCGCAGCACCTGCTGCACATGGCTGCGGCTGGACTGGACGCAGGTCAGGTGGCACAGGGGCGTGACACCCGTGTCCCGCACCGCCTTCGCGACCGCCAGGGTGTGCCCGGGCGTGGAGCCGCTGGCACCATAGGTGACGGACATGAACGAGGGCTGCAGCCCGGCGATCTCCTGGGCCACCCGGGTGGCCTGGGCGATGCCGTCAAACTTCTTGGGCGGGAACACTTCGCAGGAGATATGGATCCTGCCGTCCGATAGGATTTCCGAGATTCGCATGCTGTTTCCTTTCGTCGCCCGATCCTTTCCGGACCACGGCGATTATGCCTGGGTATAGAGCTCCCTGCCCCGCTCCGGCATGGTGCGGTTGAGCAGCTGACGCTTCTCGCCGCAGGGAATGGTGTGGAACCAGTCGGGATGATCGTGCATGATCCGCAGGAACAGGTCGCCCTCCTGCGGCAGGGGGCGGCCCGCCAGCTGCTCCACGCCGCACAGGGCGCTGATCTCCCGGCACAGGGGCTCGATGCGCTCCTGGGGAAGCACCAGCATGCTGGTGTCGGGCTGGTCGCCCACCATCGCCAGACAGATGCGATCCGTGCACAGCTCCCGCCAGTCCAGCGCCGCCCGCTCGTAGACCGGGTAGCGCAGATAATCGAAGTCCAGCCAGATATAGTGGCTGTGCAGCATGAACTTCTCCCGGCTCTGGGCCAGCAGGAAGGGCTTGCACAGCCGGACGTAGTTGCCGTAGTCCGCCTGAATCAGCGCGTCGGGGGCCTCCAGCCCGTAGCGGCGCTTGAACTCCAGCACGTTGGGGTGGCTGAGGGTGATGCGCGGCGCGTTCTCGTGGTCGGAGAAGCACAGCAGCGCCAGGCTGCGCAGCCGGCTCAGCCGGCGGAAGGCGAGCATCCGCCGCTCGTCCAGAGGCGTGCCGGGCACGGAGAGCCACGCGGTCACGCACAGGGGGGACAGCGCCGGGGAGCGAAGACGCACGCTCCGCACCGCCTCCTGCAGCCGAACCCCCAGCGGCACCCGGGTCTCGAAGGTCAGGTCGGGCTCGAAGATGCCGCAGCGGATCATGGGGGAGAGCTGCTTCTCCGCAAAGCGGATGCCGAAGCGGGACTCGAAGATGGCGGCATCCTCCGGGTCGATGGCGCGGACGTCCGCCGGGGGCAGCGGGTCGTCCCACAGCAGGCGGATGACGGGGCGATGCAGGGTGTACAGCTGCCACCGGGTCTGATAGGCCCACAGGAACAGCGGCTCCCGCGCCCCCGCGAGCCCCCGGAAGAAGGCTGCCGGGGCAAAGCAGAAATCCCGGTGCAGGAAGGCGCTGCGCTGGGGATGGCAGGCGTAGCGCAGGGGTGTCCCGCGATGGAAGGCCAGCCGGCCCAGCCGGTCAAAGCGCTTCGCCGCCACGGGGCTGACCGCGTCGATGGGATCGGTGCGCCGGGGCAGATAGCCGGTGAGGGCGCAGTGGTGGTTGCCCAGGCGCTGGCAGTAGGTCAGCGTGCGGATGAGCGTCCTGTCCCAGCCCCGGGCAAAGCGCATCGCCGGATGACCCAGCAGCAGGTAGTTTTCGCCGCTCCACATCTCGTCCACGCGCTGCCAGATCGTGCCCGGCCCGCAGCACCACACCGCGTGGCCCAGCCCATAGAGAGCGCACAGCTCCTCCTCGGTGGGCGCGCCCTCCAGCAGCAGGCCGAAGGAGAGCCGACGGGGATCGGCTGCCGCGGTCACGGCGCTGCGGAGGGTCTCCTCCACATCGGCGTAGTCGGAGGCCTGAAGCAGGATCAGAATACGAACCATGGCGCGTGATCACCTCCCTGTCGGCGGCGGATGTCCGCCCCTGCCGCATCTGCCCCGTGGGGCAGGCTCATTCCAGTTCTTCCCCGTTTTCGATGCGGGTAATCATGTCGATGCGGTTCTGATGGCGTCCGCCCTGGAACTCTGCGGTCAGCCACTCGTAGGCGATCATCTTCGCCAGCTCCGAGCCCACGACGCGGGCACCCATGGTGAGGATGTTGCTGTTGTTGTGCTGCTTGGACAGCTTGGCGGAGTAGACGTCGGAGCAGGTGCAGACCCGGATGCCCTTCACTTTGCCCGCGGCGATGCCGATGCCGATGCCGGTGCCGCAGATCAGGATGCCCCGGTCGCACTCGCCGCTGGCGACGGCCTTCGCGGCGCGGTAGCCGAAGATGGGGTAGTCATCCGCCACGTTCTCATAGTTGCCGAAATCCTTGTAGGTGAGCCCCATGGAGTCGAGCAGGTTCTTGATCTCCTGCTTCAGAGCAAGACCGGTATGGTCACAGGCCAGCGCAATCATGAGAGGAACCTCCTTTTTTGGTCATCCAATGGACGCTGCTACTTTTCTTTGCGTCCCTTCTATGATATAATACAGCGAACAGACAAAGAATGCAAGGGTGTAATGCCACTTGACCGGGAGGGACTTTTTTGACGCAGCACCGTTACCCGCATCAATGCAGCCTGTGCCACATCGAGCTGGAGAAGGTTTCCGTGGTTCGCGGCGGTCAGGAGCTGCTGCATGATGTGTCCATGCACATCCACTGCGGACAGCTGACCGCGCTGATTGGACAGAACGGTGCGGGCAAGACGACCCTGATCCGCGCCCTGCTGGGCGAGGTGCGCAGCAGCGGGCGCATCCGCCACGTGGACGGGCATGGCCTCGCCATTCCCCATCTGCGCACGGGCTATGTGCCCCAGCACCTGCTCTTTGACCGGGAGATGCCCGTGAGCGTGGAGGACTTTCTGGCGGCGGCCTTCTCCCACCGTCCGGTGTGGACGGGGGTGAGCCGCAAGACCCGCGCCCGGGTGCTGGAGGCGCTCAGGGCGGTGGATGCCGCCGAGCTGCTTCACCGCCCGCTGGGGCGCTGCTCCGGCGGTGAGCTGCAGCGGGTGCTGCTGGCGCTGGCTATCAATCCGGCGCCCGACCTGCTGGTGCTGGACGAGCCGGTGTCCGGCGTGGATCAGAACGGCATGCAGCTGTTCCTGGACACGGTGCTGCGCCTGCGGCAGACCCACCACATGGCGATCCTGCTGGTGAGCCATGACCTGCATCTGGTGCGGGAGTATGCCGACCATGTGGTGCTGCTGGACAAGACTGTGCTCTGTCAGGGGCAGCCCGGCATGGTGTTCGATTCGCCGGAGTTCGAGCGCGTCTTCGGCACGGGAGAGGGGGCGGAGCGCTGATGGAGCTCATCTATGCTGTTCTGGACACGCTGCTGCCCATCGAGGCGCTGCAGTTCGGCTTCATGAAGAACGCCTTCCTTGCCATCCTGCTGCTGACGCCGCTGCTGGGCCTGCTGGGCACCATGGCGGTCAATCAGCAGATGTCCTTCTTCTCCGACGCGCTGGGCCACAGCGCTCTGACCGGCATCGGCATCGGCGTGGTGCTGGGGGTCAGCAGCGATCTGGCGGCGATGCTGGTGTTCGGCATCATCTGGTCGCTGCTGCTGTGCTGGATCAAGCAGCGGGGCTCCGCCTCCACCGATACGGTCATCAGCGTGTTCTCCTCCACCTCCATCGCGGCGGGCCTGCTGATTCTGTCCCGGGGCGGCGGCTTTGCCAAGTATTCCTCGCTGCTCATCGGCGACGTGCTGGCGGTGAAGCCGGAGGATCTGCTCTACCTGCTGCTGGCGCTCATTGTCGGCATCGCACTGTGGACGGTGCTCTACAACGGGCTTCTGCTCACGAGCGTCAACGCCTCTCTGGCCCGTAGCCGTGGCGTCCGCACCCGGCTGTGCGACTGCGTGTTCATGGTGCTGGTGGCGGTGGCGGTCATGCTGGCGATCAAGTGGGTGGGCGTGATGCTCATCAACGCGCTGCTCATCCTCCCCGCCGCCGCCGGACGGAACCTGGCCCGGAACAGCCGGCAGCACGCGCTGTGGAGCGTGGGCATCGCCATGGTCTGCGGCATCGCCGGGCTGCTCACCGCCTACGCCTGGGATACCTCCGCGGGCGCCGCCATCGTGCTGTTCGCCGCGGCGGCCTACGCCCTGTCCGTGATCGCGGGCAGCCTCTGGCGCAGGTAACCGGTTCGTTTTCCCGCCTCTCTGTTCCTCTCCCGACCGTGTCCGTTCAGTACGAAAGGAGCGTTTCCCATGTCAAGGCCCCTTCGCCGCGTGTTCTGCCTGATGCTCTGCCTGTGCCTGCTCCCCGCCGCCGCGCTGGGGGAGCGCTACGGGCTCTCGCCCCGCAACCCGCAGGTGCTGACCCTGTGGCACTACTACAATGGCATGCAGCAGCAGATCTTTGACGAGCTGGTGCTGCAGTTCAACGAGACGGTGGGCAACGAGCTGGGCATCGTCATCGAGGCGATGAGCCAGGGCAGCGTGAACAACCTGTCCAGCAAGCTGCTCGCCGCAGCCCGGGGCGACGCGGGCTCGGACCCCATGCCGGACATCTGCGGCGCCTACGCGGACACCGCCTACGACGTGGATCAGATGGGCCTGGTGGCGGATCTGGCGCCCTACTTTACCCAGGAGGAGCTGGACGCCTACATCAGCGCCTACATCCACGAGGGACAGCTGGATACCGCCGGGACGCTGAAGCTGTTCCCCATCGCCAAGTCCACCGAGGTGCTGATGCTGAACAAGACCGCCTGGGACACCTTCGCGGCGGAGACCGGCGTCACCCTTTCCCAGCTCACCACCTGGGAGGGCATCTGCGAGGTGGCGGCGCGCTACTGGGACTGGACGGATGCCCAGACCGGAGCGCCGTGGGACGGACAGGCCTTCTTCGGACGGGATGCCGTCGCCAACTACATGGTGATCGGCTCCATGCAGCTGGGCAGGGAAATCTTCTCCGTCCACAACGGGGAGATGACCCTGACGCTGGATCGGGACGTGATGCGCCGGCTGTGGGACAACTACGCCGTGCCCTTCATCAGCGGACACTTCGCCGCCTATGGGCGCTTCCGCTCCGATGACGTCAAGACCGGGCTGCTCATCTCGCTGGTGGGCTCCACCTCCGGCGCGCTGTACTTCCCCCGGGAGGTCACCCGGGACGACGGCACCACCTATCCCATCGAGTGCCTGGTGCTGCCCCTGCCCGGCTTTGCGGGCACGGAGCCCTACGCGCCGCAGCAGGGCGCCGGCATGATCGTCCGGAACAGCACCCCCGACCGGATCTATGCCGCCACCGTGTTCCTCAAGTGGATCACGCAGCCGGAGCACAACATCGCCTTCTCCCTGCAGTCCGGCTACCTGCCGGTGACCACGGAGGCCTGCAGCGGCACGCTGCTGGAGGACACCATGGATGCCATGCAGGTGTCCGACCTGCTCCGGGCGGTCATTGAGACCGGCGTGGAGATGACCGGTGCCTACACCCTCTACACCAACAACGCCTTCGCCAGGGGCAATGAGGCCCGTGCTGTGCTGGAAAACAGCCTGCCCGACTGGATTTCGGACGCCATCGCCCAGCGGGACGAGCTGCTCGCGGGCGGCGCCGACCGGGACGAGGTGCTTCAGCGCCTGACCGGGGACGAGGCCTTTGATGCCTGGTACGAGAGCCTGTGCCTTGACATGCAGGAGGCGCTGGGCCGCTGACGGCCTCCTGCCTGCCCCTCCTGCCCGTTCCGCCTCTCCCGACATCACAGCAGAGAAAAGAGCGTGATTCATCTTGTCCGCTTCGCCGCGAAAGACCAGAAAGCTGTCCACCAAGCTGCTGGTTCCCCTGATTCTGATCGCCGTGCTGTACCTGGCGGTCATTGTGGTGCTCATGCGCGTTTCCGGCGTCTTTTCCCTGCTGTCTGACGACGCGCTGGAGATGCTGGACGAGCGCACCCAGAACAAGCAGCTCTCCCTGCAGGATGAGCTGTCGGGCTACTGGTCCAGCCTGGACACCCTGTCCGAGGAGCTGATGACCGCCATCCGGCGGGAGCTCCGCCTTCAGGGCGCCACCACCTCGGACATCGCCGGGGACGCGGCATTGAACGCCGAGATCGTCTCGTCCCTGGCGCCCCTGCTGCTTACCGACCTGCGGGCCACGGGGGCCAACGGTATCTTCCTGATTCTCAACGGCATCGGCGTCGCCAATCAGCCCGGAAGCTACGCGGGCCTCTACCTGCGGGACTCCGAGCCGGAAACCGTGGTCGTGGACAACTCTGACGTGATGCTGGAGCGCGGGCTGCCGCCGGTGAGCCGCTCGCTGGGGCTGCCGCTGGACAGCTACTGGCGGGCCTCCTTCACCTTCACGGACAACGACGGCGCCTTCTTCTTCCAGCCCATGCAGGCTGCGCTGGAGGGTACCTCCCGCAAGGGCAGCGACTACGGGCAGTGGACGGGCCCCTTCACCCTCTCCAGCAACGACATGCTGTCCATCGTCACCTACTCGATTCCGCTCATCGACACCGACGGCACGGTGGTGGGCGTCCTGGGCACGGAGGCTGCGGTCAGCCACCTGTCCGCCATGCTCAACAAGGGGGAGCTCTCCCGCACCAATCCCGGCTGCTACCTGCTGGCGACCAGCACCGACGGGGAGAGCTTCCGCTGCGTGGCCTCTGCGGGCACCCTGTTCCGTCAGCAGTTCGACGTGAATCAGGACACCCTCGTCGCGGAGAAGTGGATCAACGGCAGCACCATGGAGCTGACGGGCTCCCGCTCCGGTCAGCGGCTGTACGCCTCGGTGCGGCCGCTGAACCTGTCCGGCACCGGCTCCGGGGAGCGCTGGTATGTCATCGGCATCCAGACCGTGGACATGGTCATGTCCTTTGCCAACCGCTTCTCCGTGCTGATGGCCATCTGCTGCGCCATTACGCTGCTGCTGGCGATTCTCATCGCGTTTATTGCCAGCTGGCGCATCACCAGCCCCGTGACGCGCCTCATCCGCAAGCTGCAGAGCGGCAGAATGAACGAGGAGACCCTGGACACCACCCGCGTGCGGGAAATCGACATTCTGGCCCAGGAGATCATCCGGCAGAGCAACTATGCCGCGATTCAGTCCCAGCGCCTGAACCGGGTGCTGAGCCTGACGGGCACGCTGCTGGGCGTCTATGAAATCCGCAACGATGACGAGCAGGCCTTCTGCTCCCGGGGCGTGTTCCAGGCCTTCGGCATGGTGTATGACGAGCGGCTCGGCTCCGGCATCAGCCGAACCCAGTGCCGCCATATGCTGGACACCATGCTCACCGACGAGGTGGACCGGGGCGTGTTCCGGGTGCGCGTGAACGGCAACGTCCGCTACCTGCGCCATCGTCAGCTGACCCAGACCGACTGCACCCTGGGCACCCTGACGGACGTGACCAACGAGATGGAGTACCGCTACCGCGTGGAGTACGAGCGCGACTACGATGTGCTGACCGGCCTGCTGAACCGCCGGGCCTTTGCCGGCAGCTGCCGGAGCCTGTTCGAGCAGCCCGGGAAGCTCGGAATCGCCGCGGTTATCATGATGGATCTGGACAATCTGAAGTTCCTGAACGACACCTACGGGCACGACACCGGCGACAGCTACATCTGCTGCTTTGCCAAGGCGCTCAGCGCCTTCGGGGAGTCCGCCTGCGTCTATGGGCGGCGCTCCGGCGACGAGTTCTATGCGCTGCTCTACGGCTGGGAGAGCCGGGAGGCGCTGGAGCGCTTCGCACAGGAGAAGTGGCAGGAGATC
Organism: Clostridia bacterium; assembly: GCA_016295665.1. GTDB lineage: Bacteria > Bacillota > Clostridia > Christensenellales > Aristaeellaceae > HGM11604. The sequence continues at coordinate 1,820 of JAEDKS010000067.1, read as the reverse complement.
ACCTCCGCCACCCTGCCCCTGTCCGACGGCACCCGCTATCGCGTCCATGTGTCCGGCGGCATGGCCTGGTATCCCGATGACAGCACCGACTTCGATACCCTGATTCACTACGCCGATTACGCGATGTATCAGGTCAAGCAGGGCAACAAGGGCATCCTGTCCTCCTTCGACGCGTCCGCCTATACCGACTATGCCCACATGATGTCCGGACGCAACGCGCTGAACCGCCTGCTGGACAACCGGCTGGTGCGCTATGTGTTCCAGCCCATCGCCTCGGCGGTGGACGGCGGGGTGCTGGGCTACGAGCTGCTCATGCGCCCGCAGGTGCCGGAGCTGCCCACGCCCGGTGTCGTGCTGCGGCTGGCGAAGGCACAGGGCATGCTGCACCATGTGGAGCGGATGACCTGGATGTGCGCCCTGGAGGCTGCCGACACCATGAACCGGCAGGGCAGACTGCCGGCGGAGGCGCACCTGTTCGTCAACTCCATCGCCAATCAGATGCTGAACCCCGAGGAGGAGGCGCTGCTGACGGAGCGCTTCCAGCACCTGTTCCACCGGGTGGTGGTGGAGGTGACCGAGGGCGAGGCCAACTGCACCGAATACACGCAGCACAAGCAGGCGTTTGTGCAGAACTATGGCGGCAGGATCGCCATCGACGACTTCGGCACCGGCTACAACAGCGAGATCGCGCTGATGATGTTCCCCTGCGACTATGTGAAGCTGGACACCTCCTTCGTCCGGAACGTGGACACGGATCGGGACAGGCAGGCCATGGCGGTGAACCTCATCAGCTACGCCCACCGCAAGAACATCGCCGTGATCTGCGAGGGCGTGGAGACTGCCGACGAGATGGCGACCCTGATCGCCTGCGGCGCGGACTATCTGCAGGGCTATTACCTGGGCCGTCCCACCGAGACGCCGCAGCCCCTGTCGGAGGACATCCGGGCGCAGATCGTCGCGCTCCGGTCGAAGGGATGAGAAGGCACCCCAGGGAAAAACAGCGCGGCCCTGCTCCTGGTGGTTTCAGGAGCAGGGCCGCATGGTCGTTTGGGGTCGGGATCGTATCAGTTGGTCAGCGGGGTGGTTTCGCCGCTGGCGTTTTCCCACGCCCTCCGGATGGCGGTGAGGATGTCACCGTGGGCATCCCGCAGGCTCATGGTCGCTGAGGAGGTCACATCGGTCAGCGTGGCCCTGTCCTCCTCGGAGAGCGCGTCGTACTTGGCCTGGTCACCTTCCGCGCCGGAGCCGTCCTTCAGCGGCTTGCCGTTCTCGTCGGAGAAGCAGCGCTCGAACCAGTCCTCCAGCTCGTCCACTGTCTTGCCGAGGAAGGCCTGCTGATAGGCGTCCATCTGGCTCTGCCAGGAGCCGCTGGTCAGCATGTAGCCCTCTCCGCGCTGGCGCTTGGTTGTCCAGCCGGACAGCTCCTGCATGAAGTCCTCCTCCGAGTCCCCGGATAGCCCGACGGTCTTGCCCGCCGCGTCATCCCACAGGGCATAGCCGCCCTGTCCGGGCCAGCCGGAGAACTGCGGCATGGACGCGCCGTCGTAGTTGGGCGTGGCGACCTCCAGCTGATCCACGAGGATGTCCAGAATGCGTCCGTCGGCATCAAAGACGCCGCTGGCTATGACCACGTTGAAGGAGTACACCGGAATGCCCTGATCGTCCGAGCCGGGCCCGATGCGTCCGGTGGCGCAGATGCCGATGCCGCGCCGGGCACCGTCCGGCAGGGTCAGCTGCCCTGCGGTGCCATTCGACGTCGGGGACGCGGCGGCATCGCTTTGTCCGAGCGCATCGCGAACGGCGGCCTTGATGGCGTTAGA
>JAEDKS010000265.1 GCA_016295665.1 Clostridia bacterium | reverse complement strand
GTCAGGGCGAAGCGGTCCACCGCCGCCATGACCGGGCCCTCCTTGATGCCCACCGTACCGGCGGGGAAGCCGGGATAGGTATGGGCGGCGAGGAAGCAGGTACAGTCGTCCGTCACCCCGGTGTTGACCACGCGGCCTGCGCCGCCGTCCACTTCCTCGGCAGGCTGGAAGATGACCTTCACGCTGCCGCTGAGCTCCTCCCGGCGCGCGTGGAGCAAAAGCGCCGCGCCCAGGGCTGCCGCGGCATGGAAGTCATGGCCGCAGGCGTGCATTTTCCCGGGCATCACCGAGGCGTAGTCCAGCCCGGATTCCTCCTGGATGGGCAGCGCGTCGATGTCCGCCCTCAGGCCGATGGTGCGCCCCGGTCGCGCGCCGTCGATGCGGGCCACAAGCCCCGTGGGCATGCCGCACTCCACAATGGCAATGCCCGCGCCTTCCAGCACGCTGCGGATGTGGGCGGTGGTGAGGTTCTCCTCAAAGGCGGTTTCCGGGTGGCTGTGGAGGTAGCGGAAGCTCTCCATCAGCTGCCGGGACAGGGTTTCCTGCATGCAGTGTCACCTCCGTGGGCAAGGGTCGCAGGGGCCCATTTTGCCAAAGAAAAAGCGCAAACCGACGGATGCCTGCCAGCCAGCACAGCATCTTCGCTTTGCGCGTCACATCTGCCTATCGGGGACAAGTCCGGCCCGGTTATTCCCGGGGGTTACCAGGCGCTGCGCAAAGCCGCTGCGTGCAAGCGCACATGGTACACATTTCGTTCAACATGCACGTGAACATCCTTGCGCCTCCCGTCATTCCCAAACTCGCCCGAAAGCTGGACAAATCATATCATACCCGACCACTCTTGTCAAGATTGACTGCGGTCGGGGAACAAATAAAGAACAACCGCGCCCCGGCGGGGTCCGCGCCCTCACGCCCCGGTGGAGCCGAAGCCTCCGCTGCGCACGCCGGCCACGTCCTCCTCCTCCGCCAGGCCGAAGGGCACAAGGATCCCCTGGCAGAAGCGTTCGCCCCGGCTGATGGTGACGGTATGGTCGCCGCCGTTGACCAGCATGACCAGGATATGCCCCTCGTTGTCCGCGCCGTAGTAATCGCTGTCGATGACGCCGACGGTATTGGCCAGGCGGATGCCGTGCCTGCGCCCCAGGGAGCTGCGGGGGACGTTCAGCAGCACCCAGCCGGGCTCGATGCGCACCCGGATGCCGGTGGGCACGACGGCCTGCCCGCCGGGGGCGAGGGTCACCTCCGCCGGGCAGGTGAAGTCATACCCTGCGCTGCCCCGGGTGGCGCGGCGGGGGAGGGGGATGTCCTCCACCATCATGGCGCCGGGCAGCTGCATATCCCGGGCGTACTGCGCCGTGGAAACATGCTCAAAGCGTGCGACGGTCATACGGTCTGCTCCTTCCAGCGGGTATAGGCGTCGGACAGGGTGGCCAGCTCCTGCAGGGTGAGCTTCTCGCCCCGGACGCGCTCATCCAGCCCGGCTGTCTGCATGAGGCCCACGGCCTGCTCCCGCGTCATGCGGAAGGTGGCGCACAGGTTGTTGGTCATGGTTTTGCGCCGGAGGGCGAAGGCGGATGCGGCCACGCGGAAGAAGTCTTCCCCGGACAGGGGCTGCACGGCGGGGGTCTCCCGCACGGGCAGGACGACGAAGGCGCTGTCCACCTTGGGCTGCGGGGTGAAGCAGCTGGCGGGCACGTCCAGGGCCAGGTACGGCTCGCAGAAGTACTGGCAGCGCACGGCGAGCATCCCCCAGCCCTCGTCCCCGGGGGCGGCGAGGATCTTGTCCGCGACCTCCTTCTGCACCATGAGGGCCATGCGCTTGAGCGGCAGGCCGCAGGTGAGCAGCAGGTTGATCAGCGGAGTGGTAATATAATAAGGAATATTGGCCACCACGGACAGGGGCTTGCGGAGCCCCTCGGTCAGCTGCGGCAGGTTGAGCTGCATGACGTCGCCCTGGACGAGGGTAAAGTTGCCTGCTTCGCTCATATAGGCGTTGAGCAGGGGGATGAGCCGCTCGTCCAGCTCGATGGCGAGGACGTGATGGGCAGCGCGGCACAGGTAGCGGGTCATGGAGCCCGCGCCGGGGCCGATCTCCAGCACGTCGTCCTCGCTGGTCACGCCGGAGAGCCCTGCCAGCGTTTCCAGCAGCGCCTCGTCATAGATGAAATTCTGCCCCAGCCCCTGCTTGTACCGCAGCTGGCTGTCCCGGATCCGTTCCTTCGTTTTACTCATGGGCGCGTCCTTTCTGTGGTTCGGTTCGGGGGTAGTATAGCACAATTCGGGTCGATTGAAAAGGAGGACGCTGGGGCTTCT
>JAEDKS010000066.1 GCA_016295665.1 Clostridia bacterium | reverse complement strand
TCATCGAGCACGACATGAACCTGGTCATGGGCATCTGCGAGGGCATCTGCGTGCTGAACTACGGCAAGATCATCGCCAAGGGCACGGCCTCCGAGATTCAGTCCAACCCGGTGGTCATCGAGGCCTATCTGGGCAAGCAGAAGGAGGCGGAGGCATGAGCCTGCTGAAGGTTGACGATATTCACGTGTTCTATGGCGCCATCCACGCCATCAAGGGCATCTCCCTGGAGGTCAACGAGGATGAGATCGTCACGCTGATCGGTGCCAACGGCGCGGGCAAGTCCACCACGCTGAACACCATCGCGGGACTGCTGAAGCCCCGGCAGGGCACCGTGACCTTTGACGGGCAGCAGCTGAACGGCATGCCTGCCAGCCGCATCGTGTCCCGGGGCATGGCGCTGTGCCCGGAGGGACGGCGCATCTTCCAGCAGATGACCGTGCGCGAGAATCTGGAGATGGGCGGCTTCACCCGCCCCAGCAGTGAGATCGCGGGCAGCATGGACGAGATGTTCCAGCGCTTCCCCCGCCTGAAGGAGCGCGAGAAGCAGATTGCCGGCACGCTCTCCGGCGGTGAGCAGCAGATGCTCGCCATGGCCCGCGCTCTGATGAGCAAGCCCCGGCTGCTGATGCTGGACGAGCCCAGCATGGGTCTGGCGCCCATCCTGGTGGAGCAGATCTTCGAGATCGTCAGGGAGCTGCACGGCAGCGGCGTGACGGTGCTGCTGGTGGAGCAGAACGCCCAGATGGCGCTGTCCGTGGCAGACCGCGCCTACGTGCTGGAGACGGGCACCATCAGCATGGAGGGACCCGCCAGCGAGCTGCTGAACAACGATCAGGTGCGCAAGGCCTACCTGGGAAGCTGAGAATAAGGCATACAGAAAACCCGGAGCAGGGGTCGTGCTCCGGGTTTTCATATGCTGCCTCTTACTGGGCGAACTGGCTCTGGTAGAGCGTGGCGTAGAAGCCATTCTTTGCCAGCAGCTCGTCGTGGGTGCCCTGCTCGATGATGTGGCCCTCCTTCATGACCAGAATCACATCGGCGTTGCGGATGGTGGAGAGGCGGTGTGCCACGATGAAGCTGGTGCGGCCCTGCATCATCCGGGCGAAGGCGGACTGAATCTTCTGCTCCGTGCGGGTGTCGATGGAGGAGGTGGCCTCGTCCAGAATCAGCATGGGCGGCAGGCAGAGCATCACGCGGGAGATGCACAGGAGCTGCTTCTGGCCCTGGGAGAGCTGACCGCCCGACTCGCTGATGACCGTGTTGTAGCCATCGGGCAGGCGCTTGATGAAGCTGTGGGCGTGGGCGGCCTTGGCGGCGGCGATGATCTCCTCGTCGGTGGCGTCGGGACGGCCCATGGCGATGTTCTCCCGGATGGTACCGGAGGATAGCCAGGTGTCCTGCAGCACCATGCCGATGTTCTGCCGCAGGCTCCGGCGGGTCAGCTGCCGCGTCTCGTGACCATCCACGGAGATGGTGCCGCTGTCCACGTCGTAGAAGCGCATCAGCAGGTTGATCATGGTCGTCTTGCCGCAGCCCGTGGGGCCCACGATGGCGACTCGCTGTCCCGGCTCCACATGAAGGTTGAAGTGCTCAATCAGCTTGCGCTCGGGGGTGTAGGAGAAGCAGACGTCCCGGATGTCCACCTCGCCCCGAACCTGGGACAGCACCGTGGCGTTGGCTGGGTCGGGGGTCTGGGCAGGCTCGTCCATCAGCTCGAAGATGCGTCCGGCGCAGGCCAGCGCGTTCTGCAGCTCGGTGATGACGCCGGAGATCTCATTGAAGGGCTTGGTGTACTGGTTGGCATAGGACAGGAAGCTGGACAGGCCGCCCACGGTCAGGCCGCCGGCACAGGCCATCAGCGCGCCCGTCAGGCCAACGCCCGCGTACACCAGCGAGTTGACGAACCGCGTGCAGGGGTTGGTGAGGGAGGAGAAGAACACCGCCCGCAGGGAGCAGCCCTGCAGCCGTCCGTTGACCTCGTCGAAGGCCTCCATGGTGGCCTCCTCGTGGCTGAAGGCCTGCACCAGCTTCTGCTCACCGATGGCCTCGTCAATCAGCGCGGTCTGCTCGCCGCGGGTCTGGGACTGCAGGCGGAACAGGGTGTAGGTGCGCTTGGCGATGAAGCTGGCGACCAGCAGCGATACGGGGGTGATGAGCACCACCACCAGCGTGATGAGCGGGGAGAGGGTCAGCATGAACACCAGGGTGCCCAGAATGGTCATCACGCCGGTAAAGAGCTGGGTGAAGCCCATGAGCAGGCCATCGGCGAAAGTGTCCACGTCGGAGATCATGCGGCTGACCGTGTCGCCGGTGGGGTGCGCGTCCAGATAGGCGAGGGGAAGCTGCTGAATGTGGGCGAAGGCATCCCGGCGGATGTCCCGCACCGCGTGGTAGGTGATGCGGTTGTTGATGGTGTTCTGCAGCCAGGTGGCGGCGGCGGTCAGCACCACGCACACGCCGATGGTGGTCAGAATGCCCGCCAGACGGCTGAAATCCACCTGCCCCCGGCCCACCAGGCAGTCCACGGCGCGGCCCACCAGAATGGGCACATACAGCGTCAGCGCCACCGACACGAGCGCCAGCACCAGCGACAGAATCAGCAGGGGAAGCTGCGGGCGGATGTAGGTCAGCACGCGCTTCAGGGTCTTGATCTGAAAGCCGGGCTTTTTCGCCTGCTTAGCCATGCTGCACCGCCTCCTTGTCCTTGGTTTCAAACTGGGATGCGTAGATTTCCTGATAGGTGGGGCAGCTTTCCAGCAGCTGCTCGTGGGTGCCGATGCCCGCCACCGCGCCGTCGTCCAGCACGATGATCCTGTCCGCAAAGCGGATGGAGGCGGCGCGCTGCGACACGATGAAGGTGGTCGGCGGGTTTTCCATGGCCCGGATGGCCCGGCGCAGGCGGGCATCGGTGGCGTAGTCCAGCGCGGAGGCGCTGTCGTCCAGAATCAGGATCTCCGGACGGCTGACCAGCGCCCGCGCGATGGTCAGCCGCTGCCGCTGACCGCCGGAGAAGTTCCGGCCGCCCTGCTCCACCAGCTCGTCCAGCCCCTTGGGCTTGCTCTCCACCACATCCAGCGCCTGGGCGGTGGACAGCGCCTGACGCAGCTCGTCCTCGGTGGCGTCGGCCCGGCCCCAGAGCAGGTTGGAGCGGATGGTGCCCTTGAACAGCATGGCCTTCTGCGGCACCACGGCGATGCGGCGGCGCAGCTCACTCTTGCGCAGCTGCGTCACGTCCATGCCGTCCACCAGCACCTGCCCGGCGGTGGCGTCATAGAAGCGGGGGATCAGGTTCACCAGCGTGGACTTGCCGCTGCCCGTGCCGCCGATGACGCCGATGGTCTCGCCGGGCTCGGCGGTGAAGGTGATGTCCGTCAGGGACTCATCACCGGCCCCCTTGTAGCGCAGGCTCACATGGTCGAAGCGGACGCTGCCGTGGGGCGCGTTCTCCGGGATGCAGGCCGTGCCGTCCTCCTGGGAGGTGGTGACGTCCATGACCCGGGACACGCGCCCGGCGGAGGCCACCGCCTTGGTCAGCGTGATGATGAGGTTCGCCATCTTGACCAGCTCCACCAGAATCTGGCTCATGTAGTTGTACAGCGCCACCACCTGACCCTGGGTCAGCACGCCCGCCTCCACCTGCATGGCACCGGTGTGGATGAGCAGGATGACCGCGGCGTTGATGACCACATAGGTGGCGGGGTTCATGACGGCGGAGATGCGGCCCACTGCCAGCTGCATCTTCGTCAGCAGCTGATTGAGCCCCACGAAGCGGCGGTTCTGCTCGTCCTCCTCGCAGAAGGCGCGAACCACGCGCACGCCGGTCAGGTTCTCGCGGGTGGCGGCGGTCACCTGATCCAGCTGCCCCTGCACCTTGCGGTACATGGGGATGGTCAGGGCCATGATGCCGAACACGATCACCAGCAGCACCGCGATGACGCCCACGAAGATCAGCGCGCACCGCGTGTCGATGGTGAAGGCCATGACCATGGCGCCGAACACCACGAAGGGGGAGCGCAGCAGCAGGCGCAGGGTCATGTTGACGCCGGTCTGCATCTGATTGACGTCGGAGGTCATGCGGGTGATCAGGGTGGAGGTGCCCACCTGATCCAGTTCGGTATAGCTGAGCGTCTGAATGTGCTTCATCAGCCCGTGGCGGACGCCCGTGGCGAAGCCGATGGCAGCCCGGGCGGAGAAGTACTGCGCCGCCACCGCCGCGACCAGGCCGATGCCGCCCAGCGCCACCAGGCACAGGCACATCCGGACGATGTAGCCCCGGTTGTCCGGGATGCCCTTGTCGATGATGGCGGCGACGATCAGCGGAACGATCAGCTCAAAGGTCGCCTCCAGCATCTTGAACAGCGGAGCCAGCACACATTCCTTGCGGTAGCCCCTGAGGTACACGAGCAGCTTCTTCAATGCCATTCCACCCCTAAGAAAAATTTCCAGAAGTATTATAGTGGATTCCCGCATGTTTTGCAAGTCAAAACGCCGCCTTCCGTCCTTTTTCGGACGAAAGGCGGCGGGGGATGGACAGGGGAAATCAGGCCTCGATGCGGGGCGGGTTTTGCTCCATGATGGCGGTGAACTCCTCGCCGGTGATGGTCTCCTTCTCCAGCAGGAACGCCGCCAGACGATGCAGCAGCAGCTCATCGGCCTTGAGGATGTCAGCGGCGCGCTTGTGGGCCTCGCGGATGATGTTCATGACCTCGGTGTCCACGCGGGCTGCCGTCTCGGCGGAGCAGGCCAGGCTGGTGTCTCCGCCCAGGTAGGCGTTGTTGACCACCTCCAGGGCGGTCATGTCGAAGGCTTCGCACATGCCCAGCCGGGTCACCATGGTGCGGGCCAGCTGCGTGGCCTTCTCGATGTCGTTGGAGGCGCCGGAGGTCACCAGCCCAAAGACCAGCTCCTCCGCGGCGCGACCGGCGGTCAGGGTGGTGATCTTGTTGAACAGCTCCTCCCGGGTCATCAGGTAGTGCTCGTCCTCATCCACCTGCATGGTATAGCCCAGCGCACCGGAGGTGCGGGGGATAATGGTGATCTTGTGCACGGGGGCGGAGGACTTCTGACGGGCAGCCACCAGCGCGTGACCGATCTCGTGGTAGGAGATGATCTTCTTCTCCTGATCGCTGATGACGGCGCCCTTGCGCTGATAGCCGGCGAGGACGGTCTCGATGGCCTCCTCCAGGTCGCGCTGCTCCACCTGCTTGCGGTTCTCCTTCACCGCCATGAGGGCGGCCTCGTTGATGATGTTTGCCAGCTCGGCGCCGGAGGTACCGCTGGTCGCCAGGGCGATAGCGTGGTAGTTGATGTCGGGCGCCATCTTCACGTCCTTGGCATGGACGCGCAGAATGGCCTCGCGGCCCACCACGTCGGGCAGCTCCACGGGCACCCGGCGGTCAAAGCGGCCGGGGCGCAGCAGGGCCTGATCCAGGCTCTCGGGGCGGTTGGTGGCGGCGAGGATGACCACGCCCTTGCTGCCGTCGAAGCCGTCCATCTCGGTGAGCAGCTGGTTCAGGGTCTGCTCGCGCTCATCGTTGGAGGACATGCCGTTGTCGCGCTTCTTGCCGATGGCGTCGATCTCGTCGATGAACACGATGCAGGGGGCCTTCTCCTGAGCCTGCTTGAACAGGTCGCGGACGCGGGAGGCGCCCATGCCCACGAACATCTCCACGAACTCCGAGCCGGAGATGGAGAAGAAGGGAACCTTCGCCTCGCCGGCGACGGCCTGCGCCAGCAGCGTCTTGCCGGTGCCGGGCGGGCCCACGAGCAGGGCGCCCTTGGGCAGCTTGGCACCGATTTCCTTGTACTTGTCCGGGTCGTGCAGGAAATCCACGATCTCCTTCAGCGCGGCCTTGGCCTCATCCTCGCCGGCGACGTCGGCGAAGGTCTTGCCGGTCTGGGCCGCCACATACACCTTGGCGTTGCTCTTGCCAAAGGACATGGCGCCCGCGCCGCCGCCCAGTTTGTTGGTCAGCTTGCGCATCATCAGCTGTCCGATGCCGATGAAGACCACCAGGGGCAGCAGCCAGCCCAACAGGAAGGACAGCACGGGGGAGGCCTCCTCTGGCACCACCTGACCAAAGGTCACGTTGGCGCTGCGGAGCCTGTCCACCAGGCTGCTGTCGTTCATCAGGCCGGTGGTGTAGATGCCGATGAGCCCGTCCTCGTCCATGGCGGAGAAGGCGATGGTGTTCTCGTTGATCTGCACCTCCTGCACCGCGCCGCTCTCCAGCATGTCAAGGAAGTCGTTGTAGTTGACCTCCTTGATGCTCACCTTGGAGATGTAGGGCACGAGCATCGAGTTGATGAGCAGCAACACCACCAGCACGATGATGTAGTAAAAGATCAATGGCTTTTTCGGCGGCGTAACATCCTTTTTCATACGTTCCTCCTTTTCGATTGACACCGAATGTGCTTTTGATTATAATAGCTTTGTCTGAAAAAAGCAATCGTTTCACGCACATTTTTCAGAGCAAGCCCAACCAGACCTGTAAAGTGAGGTAATCGGCATGGACTGTTCAGTACAAACCTCCTCCCTGCTGGAGCGGCTGCTGCGCTTCGCGGTGCGCAAGCAGCTGATCGAGGCGATCGATGTTCCCTATTACCGCAACCTGCTTCTGGATGCCCTGCGCCTTGACGCGCCCGATGAGACCGCCGCTGCCCCGCAGGAGGAGCTGCCCACTGCGACCCCGCTGCTGCAGCAGCTGTGCGACGTGGCGGTGGAGCGCGGCATCATCGAGGATATGCAGTACGCCCGCGACCTGTTCTCCGCCCGGCTGATGGGCCTGCTGACGCCGTCGCCCCGGGCGGTGCGCGAGACGTTCCTGCGCCTGCGGGAGCAGGAGGGCGCGGAGGCGGCGACCCGGTACTTCTACGAGCTGTGCCGCGCCTGCGACTACATCAAGGTGGATGCCATCGCCCAGAACATCCGCTACTTCGCGGACAGCCCGGCGGGCGAACTGGAGATCACCATCAACCTGAGCAAGCCGGAGAAGGATCCCAAGGAGATCGCCCGGCTCAAGAACGCGCCCAGCGTGGGCTATCCCCGTTGCATGCTGTGCGTGGAGAACCCCGGCTACGCGGGCAACGCCCGCTTCCCGGCCCGGCAGAACCACCGCATCGTGCCCCTGAAGCTGGCGGGGGCGGACTGGTATCTGCAGTACTCGCCCTACGCCTACTATCCGGAGCACTGCATCGTGTTCAACAGCCAGCATGTGAACATGAAGGTGGATCGCGGCACCTTTGAGCGGCTGTTTGCCTTCGTGGAGCAGTTCCCGCACTACTTCCTCGGCAGCAACGCCGATCTGCCCATCGTGGGCGGCTCCATCCTGAACCACGATCACTTCCAGGGCGGCAACTATGCCTTCCCCATGGACAAGGCGGGGGAGAAGCTGAGGCTCACCGGGCCGCAGGCACAGGTGGCAGCGTCCATCGTGGACTGGCCCATGTCCGCCATCCGGCTGACGGGCACCGAGGCGGCGCCCCTCATGGACGAGGCGGAGCGGGTGCTGAACGCCTGGCGCGCCTGGAGCGATCCTGCCTGCGACGTGCTGGCGGAGACCGAGGGCACGCCCCACAACACCATCACCCCCATCCTGCGCAGGACGGGCGATACCTATACCCTGACGCTGGTGCTGCGGAACAACCGCACCAGCCCGGAGCATCCCCTGGGCATCTTCCATCCCCATGCCCCGCTGCACCACATCAAGAAGGAGAATATCGGCCTGATTGAGGTCATGGGCCTGTTCATTCTGCCCGGTCGACTGAAGGGCGAGCTGGCGCTGCTGGAGGACTACCTGACCGGCGAGCGTCCCATGACGCGCCCCGGCGAGGAGGATCCCACCGCCAAGCACTTTGACTGGGTGTCGGAGATCGCATCGCGGAAGGGGCTGTGCGCGTCCCACGAGGAGGCCCGGGCGCTGCTGCGGCAGGAGGTGGCGGCGGTCTGTGCGCAGGTGCTGGCGGACGCCGGCGTCTACAAGCAGGACGAGCGGGGCCTGCAGGGCATGCTGCGCTTCCTTGCTTCTGTAGGATACCGCGCCTGATTGAACCGGAAATGAACAAATCCAGGCGATTCATGAAAAATCTGTAAACATCACGGAAAAAGCCGGGCGGCACCTGCATCTGACAGGCGGGCCGCCCGGCCTTTTGATCCATGCTTTGGGGCCTGGGTGGGGATCATTCACCGGCAGCGTGCAGCGCCTCCACGAAGCGCATATCCACCGCGTCCTCCCAGCCGTAGTCCCCCTCGAACAGCCCGGAGGCGCGCAGGACGGTCATGGTCATGTTCACCGCGTCCTCCGAGATGAAGCCGTCGGGACTCCAGAGCGCGTCCTCGTAGGCGCGGTCCAGCGCGGCCTGCCGTCCCTCCTCCGAAAGCGTGGAGAACTCCAGCGCCAGCACCCGGGCCGCCATCTCATGATCCTCCTGCACGGCCTTCAGTGCGCGCAGCATGGCGCGGACGAAGCGCTCGCAGGTCTCCGGGTCGTTCTCGATGGTGGAGCGCTTCACGCCCAGCACGGAGTAGGCGTAGTCGCCCAGATCCGGGAACTTCACGAAGGGCTCCTCCCAGATGCCGGCGGTGATGCCCTCGCTGATCTGCGGCTCTCCGCCGTTGCCGATGTCGCCCTGACCGTGCTGAAGCATGGCGGTCACCGTGGAGGCGTCGGCGTTCTCCACCAGCGTCACGTCCCTGTCGGGATCAAGTCCGCAGGTGATGAGCAGGTAGCGGGTGAGCAGGTTGGGGGAGCCGCCGTAGCGCCCCGCCACGATGCTCTTGCCCCGCAGAAAGTCCGTCATGTCCGCCACGCTGTCCGATTCGGGCGCCAGCCCCGTGCGGGCAAACAGGTACACATTCGCCCGGTTCACGCAGTTGACGATGCCCAGGATGGGATCGCCGGAGCCGCGATTGGCCAGGGCGTTGGAATCCACGCCACCGATGACCGCGAAGGCGTCCCCGCTGACCACGGCGGTCACATGGGCGCCGCCGGTGGCCTGCACCACCGTCACGTCCAGTCCCTCCTCGGCGAAGTAGCCCTCATGGATGGCGGCATACAGCGGCAGGTAGCCGATCAGATGCACCGGCTCCGCCACGACCAGCTTCTTCAGCGGCTGCGCCTCCGCCTCCTCCGCCGCGGCGGGCAGGATGCAGCACAGAAGCGACAGCGCCAGCAGTGCGGCAAGCAAACGATTCATGAACAAGCCCTCCTTTTTCCACGCAGGTCACGACGGGGTGCCCTGCTGCCTTCCCGCCGGTGCCCAGATGCGGTCAAGCAGCTTTTCCAGCCCCACCACGCCCAGATACATCGCCAGAGACAGCAGGCTCAGCACCGTGACGCCCACCCACACCAGCTTCAGGTCGAAGGTGGTGCCCGCGTAGACAATCATACGTCCGAGGCCCCTGTCCGATGCCACAAATTCGCCCACGATGGTGCCCGCCATGCTCAGCCCGATGTTGACCCGCAGCCCCGTGGTCACCGAGCGCATGGCGGAGGGCACCACCAGGTGCAGGAAGATTTTCAGCCGGCCCGCCTTCAGCGAGTAGAACAGCGACGTCAGCGCCGGATCCACGCTCGCCACGCCGCCGGAGGCGGACATGGCAGCCACCACCACGGTCATCAGGAAGGCCAGCACCACCTTCGTGCTGAAGCCGATGCCGAACAGAATGACCAGAATGGGTGCCAGCGCCAGCTTGGGCAGGGCGTTGATGACGATGAGCCAGGGGTCGGCGATGCGGGCGGCGCTGCGGCTGAACCAGAAAAGCAGCCCGATGCAGGTGCCCACCGCCGTGCCAAGGAAAAAGCCCAGCAGCGTGGAGGTGGCGGTGTAGGCGATGTCCCGCCCCAGATCGCCGGTGTTCCATTTGGTGATGGCAGTCTGTACGATCTCCGAGGGGCAGGAGAAGTAGAACCGGTCGATCAGCCCGAACCTGCCGCCCACCTCCCAGAGCCCCAGCAGCAGCACCAGTACACCCCACCGCCCCAGCGCCACCAGCCATCGGGCAGGAGGCCGCACCTCCATCACACCGGCGGGCAGGCCAGCGGTTTTTTTGCTCATGTCAGGTCACCTCCCGGGTCAGCATGTCGCTCAGATGGCTGCGCAGACGCAGAAACTCGGATGTAAACATGATGTCACTCCGGCGCGGTCTGGGCAGCTCTACGGTCAGATGCTCCAGCACCTGCCCCGGGCGATGGGACAGCACCAGCACCTCGTCGGACAGCAGCAGCGCTTCCTCGATGTCATGGGTCACAAAGAGGATGGTCTTGTGGTTCTCCTCCCAGAGTGTCATGAGCATCTGCTGCAGCTTTCCCCGGGTGATGGCATCCAGCGCGCCGAAGGGCTCATCCAGCAGCAGCACGTCCTTGTCCGTCAGCAGCGTGCGGATCAGCGCTGCTCGCTGCCGCATACCGCCGGACAGCTGGTCGGGGTATCTGTCCCCGTCGCCCGCCAGACCGCATTTCTGCATCAGCGCCCGGGCCCGGGGCCGAACCTGGCGCCTGGGCACGCCCCGCAGGGTCTGGGCCAGCATCACGTTGTCCTCGATGGTGCGCCAGGGCAGCAGCAGATCCCGCTGGAGCATATAGCCCACGTGCCCCGGCTTGCCCACGATGGATTCGCCGTTCAGCAGCACGTTGCCCCCGGTGGGGGACAGCAGCCCCGCCATGATGTTGAACAGCGTTGATTTGCCGCAGCCGCTGGGCCCGAGGATGGAGAGAAACCGCCCCCTGTCCACGGTGAAGGAGATGTCCTGGATGGCATGGGTGGCCTCCTGGCCTGCTCCGTAGGTCTTGGACAGGTGGAGGACGCGGAGGTATTCATTCCCCGGCATGGTCCACTTCCTTTCCGGGCAGGTTCTGTTCAGGAAGCATCAGCCCTGCCGTCAGCAACAACTTATGCCGCAGGAAGGAAAGCGGAACCTGCGAGGGCGTCGGAGGCGCATGGTGTGCTTGACGGATGGCCCGGTCGGGTTTATAATGCTGTTATCATCTGTGCAGGAGGGATTTCATGACGGAACCCAGCCAGACCGCCCCCGGCCCGTCCCGCGCCGGTCGATTCCGGACGGTGTTTCTCAAGTTCGCCGCGTCCTCGATGACCGCCAGCGTTATCGACCTGGGCCTGTTCACGCTGGGCTGTGAGCTGCTGCGGAACAGCGGCCTTGCGTGGTACACCGTCCTGTGCACGGTGGTGGCGCGCATCGCCTCGGCGGCCTATAACTACCTCATCAACTACCGCCTTGTTTTCAGGAGCCATGCCGACCATCGCCGGGCTGCCACGCTGTTTTTCATCATGACCGTGGTGAAGCTGGCGGCATCGGCGCTGCTGGTCTGGGGCATCCTGGCGCTGGCGGGCGGCGCGATCCCGGAGGTGATCGTCAAGATTCCGGTGGACGTGGCGCTGTTCTTTCTCAGCTATCTGTTCCAGAAGGCGCTGGTTTACTGAACGAGGGGAGGCTTGTCCATGAAATTCCTGATTGCGTCCGATCTGCACGGCAGCGCCTTCTGGTGCCGCCGGCTGCTGGAGGCCCTGGCGCGGGAGGGGGCCGACCGGCTGGTGCTGCTCGGTGACATCCTCTACCATGGCCCCCGCAACGACCTGCCGGAGGGCTATGCCCCCAAGGAGGTCATCGCCCTGCTGTCGCCCCTTGCCGACCGCATCCTCTGCGTCCGGGGCAACTGCGACACCGAGGTGGATCAGATGGTGCTGCCCTTTCCCATCCTGGCGGACTATGCCGTGCTGCCGGTGGGGGAGCGGCTGATGTACCTGACCCACGGACACCACTTCAATGAGCAGCAGCTGCCGCCCCTGCAGCCCGGCGACATCCTGCTCTACGGACATACCCATGTGCCCATCTGCCATGAGGGGGCGGTGTGCGTGTGCATGAACCCCGGCTCCGTGTCCATTCCCAAGGAGAACAGCTGGCATGGG
>JAEDKS010000264.1 GCA_016295665.1 Clostridia bacterium | reverse complement strand
GAGGAGGCAGAAATTGAACTCGTCACGCTGACCGGCGTGATTACCGGCATCACGGACGAATATGTGCTGCTGGACGTGGGCGACATGGGTCAGGTTCAGGCGAACCTCTTCGAGGATACGCTCATCGAGGGCGTGGAGGAGCTGGCTGTCGGCCAGACGGCGATCGTGACGTACGACGGCAAGATGACCCGTTCGCTGCCGGCGCAGATCACCGCGCTGCGCGTCGGCGTGTATGAGGTCAGGGGCACGGTGAAGACGGTGGAGGACGGCCGCGTCACCGTGGAAAAGACCGAAGGCGGCGACGAGGTGGTGCTCACGCTGCCGGAGGATGCGCCGGCGCTCGCGGTGGGCGACGTGATTACCGCGTACACCACGGGCATCTCCACGATGTCCCTGCCGCCGCAGATGAACGCGATTGCCATCGTAAAATAATCCTCTTTTGGACAGGCGATACTTGGATGATGGCCGGGTATTGCCTGTCTTTTTGCATGCGCTTTTTTGCCCGCTTTTTCGCGGATTCTGACGATTGAAATCATCGGAAAAGTGTGCTACACTGAGTTTGCCAACCGGCAAATCATTGAACAGTGAGGTGAGACCATGGACGGCGGTAGTAGTAGTCGGAATCCAGACGGCGTGTTCATAGGATGCCCGGAACGCAAGCGCGCTCTGCCGTTTATGGCCGAGCCGTAGTTTCATTTTGCCATTCATATGAACGCCATTGTCTGTTTTCAAGCTGCACTACAATCGGCACAGGACGAGCGTAGACGGACTGCTTTGGGGCGACAATGGGTTTTTTATGCCCGTTTTCCCTGAACGCAGTCCGCTGCGCTCGCCTTTCCCCCGGAACATGTGCGAGGAGGCGAAGGACAATGACGGAAAACAGGAGCGCGATGACGGAGACCACCGTCATCACGCAGCACCCCGATTACAGAACGGAAATCGCAGACATTCTGCGCAGCAATCTGACACCCAAAAGGATGCAGGAGCGGCTGCTTCAGTACCATGAAAACGACATCGCAGCTGCGCTGGAGCTGCTCAAAAAGGACGAGCGGATGCGGCTGTACAGCATTCTCCAGACGGACACGCTCGCCAGCGTGCTGGAATACGCCGGACTGCTGGAAGAGTACATGGGCGAGCTGAGCATCCGCAAGCGGGTGGAGATCCTCTCCCGGGTGGAGCCCGGCACCGCGGTGGAGTACCTTGCGCAGCTGGAAAAGGCGGAGCGGAACGTCCTCATCGAGCTGATGGATGAGGACGTGCGGCGCGAGATCACCCTGCTGAGCTCCTTTGACGAGGACGAGATCGGCAGCCGGATGACGACCAACTACATCTGCGTGCACAGCGGCGTCAGCGTGCGCGAGGCCATGCATGAGCTGATCGAGCAGGCGGCGGACAACGACAACATCTCCACCCTCTACGTCGTTGACGAGGAGGACATGTTCGTCGGCGCGATCGACCTGAAGGACCTGATCATCGCGCGCGAGGGCACGCGGCTGGAGAGCATCACGATGACGTCCTATCCCTACGTCTACGCGAACGAGCAGATTGAGGACTGCATCGAGCGGATGAAGGAGTATTCCGAGGACTCCATCCCCGTGCTGGACGCGAACAACAGGCTCAAGGGCGTGCTGACCTCCCAGGACATCACCCAGCTCGTGGACGACGAGATGGGCGAGGACTACGCGCCGGCCTGTCGGCGGAGGAGGATCTGCAGGAGCCGCTGAAAAGGAGCATCGGGAAGCGCCTGCCCTGGCTGATGGTTCTGCTGGGCTTGGGGCTGGTGGTCTCCAGCGTCGTGGGCATGTTCGAGCATGTCGTCGCGCACCTGACGCTGATCGTCAGCTTCCAGTCGCTGATTCTCGATATGGCCGGCAACGTGGGCACGCAGTCCCTGGCGGTCACCATCCGCGTGCTGATGGACGAGCAGATCAGCGGCAGACAGAAGCTGTTCCTGATCGGCAAGGAGGCGCGCGTCGGCCTGGTCAACGGCCTGATTCTGGGCATGTTGTCCGTGGTGTGCATCGGATTGTATCTGGTGGCGCTGAAGGGGCAGACGGTCATGATGGCGTTCTCGGTTTCGCTGTGCACCGGCATTGCGCTGCTTGTGTCCATCCTGCTCTCGAGCATCTGCGGCACGGCGGTGCCGCTGGCGTTCAAGAAGATGAACGTCGACCCCGCTGTGGCGTCCGGCCCGCTGATCACGACGATCAACGACCTGGTCGCGGTGGTCTCCTACTACGGGCTGGCGTGGTTGCTGCTCATCCGGGTGCTGCACCTGTGATATCCCAAAATGCTTTGATCTGCGCGAAGCGAAAAAGGGGTCTGGGGATGAAATCCCCAGGCTAGGG
>JAEDKS010000065.1 GCA_016295665.1 Clostridia bacterium | reverse complement strand
AGCGCCGGCAGCAGCCGCGTCACGGGAGCTTCACCGGGCTTCCGGCGCGGTCGTACACCGCCGCGATCCGTCCGCCGCCCTCCGGATGCAGCAGCGCGTACCAGTCAAAGCACCGCGCCGCCAGCAGCTGCGATACCACCGGGCGCCCCGCCACCTCCTGCAGGCTTGCGGCATGGAGGGAGGCGATCACCGCCACCCCTGCGGACAGGGCGTCCCGCACCGCCGCCACGTCCGACGGGCCTGACAGCTCGTCCGTGACGATGACCTCCGGCGCCATGGAGCGCAGCAGCCAGGGCACCGCCTGCTCCTTGCCGCAGCCGTCCAGCACGTCCGTCCACGCGCCCACGTCCAGCTGCGGGATGCCCTCCGCGCAGGCCGCCAGCTCCCCGCGCTCGTCGATGACCGCCACCTGCCGCGCCGCCCGGCCCGAGGCCAGCTGCCGGGCCAGATCCCGCAGCAGCGTGGTCTTGCCCGTGCCCGGCGCGCCCAGCAGCATGCCGGAGCCCACCCGGCCCTCCCGGAGAACGAGGGGCATGAGCGGGTCGGCGCACCCGGGCCACGCCGCCGCGATGCGGATGCACAGGGAGCCGATGCCGCTGAGCTCCCGGAGCATATGGTGCTGATGCACCCTTCCGCACAGGCCCATGCGATGTCCGCCCCGCAGCGTCACATAGCCCTGCCGGGTCTCGTCCTCCCGGGCGTAGAGGCTGTGTCCCGACAGCGCCTCCGCCAGCGTCTCCACCTCCCGGGGGCCGGGCGTCCAGGAAAGGGCCGTCTGCCGGGTCTGCGTGCGGAACACCACCGGTCGGCCCGCCCGCACCCGGATCTCCCGCAGCTCGCCCGGATAGAGCAGCTCCATCTCCTCGCAGACCTCCTCCGGAAAGCAGGGTGCAAGGAACGCCTTCGTCTCCTGCCAGTCCATAGGCACCTCCTGATCCTCCTGTCAGCTTCACTTTCCGCTACTCAAAGCAGGTCAGCCCGATGGCCTGGTACACCGCCCAGTCCGCGCCCGACCCGTCCGGCAGATCGAACTGCTGCCGGACGCGACGCACCGCCGCCTGGGTGGACGCGCCAAAGATGCCGTCCGCGCTGCCCTGATAGTACCCCAGCGCCCGCAGCCGCCGCTGCAGCGCCCGAACCGCGCTGTTCCTGTCCCCCTCCCGAAGGGCGCTCAGCCCCCAGCCAAGCTCGCCGTAGGGGCCGCACTGAATGACGACCTTCGTGCCGTTGGGCACCAGGGCGTAGAGCTCCTCCGCGTCCTTCACATACATCCGGATGCAGCCGTGGCTCGCGTTTGAGCCGATGGACTCCGGCTTGTTCGTGCCGTGGATGCCGTACTGCCCCCAGGGCACGTCGAGCCCCAGAAAGCAGGTGCCGAAGCCGCACATCTCGCCGTGGAAGCGGCTGTTGATGGTGAAGGTGCCCAGCGGCGTCGGGGTGCCCGGCGCGCCGGTGGCGACCGTGTAGCGCTTCACGAGCGCGTCCCCCTGCCACAGGGTCAGCTGCTTCTGATCCACGTCCACATGGATCACATAGGGCTCCGCTCCGCCCGCGGCTCCGGCAAACACCAGCAGCGCCAGCACCAACAGCAGCGTCAGCAGCCTGTGCACGCGTCCCTCACCCCCCTGTCTGCTGCAATGTATGCGGCACGGATAGCTGTCATTCCTGCGCGGCGCAATTTGCTCTTCCTCCCTCCCCGGGCACGCGACGGGGTAAAATCTTTGGCAATCCTTCGCAAACCTGCTTGAATTTGACGGTTTGTATGGTATAATCAAGGTGGGTTTCCTAATTGTCAATGTCAGGCCCCTGCCTGACGGTCAACAAGAAAAGGAGGATATTCCCAATGAAGAGACTGCTTGGACTTTTCCTGGCTCTCGCCATGCTGCTGACCTGCTGCACGGCCTTTGCCGAGGAGGCCGCGCCCGCGCTGACCAAGGACGTGATCGTGCTGTTCACCTCCGACGTTCACTGCGGCATCGACCAGGGCTTCGGCTACGCCGGTCTGGCTGCCATCCGCGACCAGCTGGCGCAGAGCAATCATGTGCTGCTGGTGGACAACGGCGATGCCATTCAGGGTGAGCCCGTGGGCACCATGACCACCGGCGAGGCCATCGTCAGCCTGATGAACGCCGTGGGCTATGACGCCCTCACCATGGGCAACCATGAGTTCGACTATGGCATGGATCGCTTCCTGGAGCTCGCCAAGCTGTCGAACACCCCCTATGTGAGCTGCAACTTCACCTACAACGGTGAGTTGGTGTTCGACCCCTACGTCATCAAGGAGTTCGACGGTGTGAAGATCGCCTTCGTGGGCGTCACCACCCCCAAGACCTTCACCTCCTCCACCCCCACCTATTTCCAGGATGAGAACGGCAACTACGTCTATGGCTTCTGCGAGGGCAACGACGGTGCCGACCTGTACGCCGCCGTGCAGTCCGCCGCGGACGCTGCCCGCGCCGAGGGTGCCCAGTACGTGGTGCTGCAGGCCCATCTGGGCATCGAGGCCGAGTGCGCGCCCTGGATGTCCTCCGACGTCATCCTGAACACCACCGGCATCGACGCCGTGCTGGACGGTCACTCCCACTCCGAGCTGGAGCAGGAGATCGTCAAGAACAAGGACGGTCAGGATGTGCTGCTGGTGGCCTGCGGCACCAAGCTGGCCAACATCGGCTACCTGAAGATCTCCGCCAAGGACGGCAAGCTGTCCTCCGGCCTGTACACCTGGAAGTATGACGTTTCCTTCCCCGCGCTGATGGGCGACACCGAGGTTGCGAAGGCCGTTGCCGCCGCCACCGACGAGCTGAACGCCAAGCTGAACGAGGTGGTTGCCAAAACCGAGGTCACCCTGACCATCAATGACCCCGAGACCGGCGCCCGCATCATCCGCAACGCCGAGACCAACCTGGGCGACCTGTGCGCCGATGCCTACCGCGCCATGTCCGGTGCTGACATCGCCTTCGTCAACGGCGGCGGCATCCGCGTCAGCATCGAGGCCGGCGACATCACCCTGAACAACATCCTGAAGGTGCATCCCTTCGGCAACGCCCTGTGCATGGTGGAGTGCTCCGGTCAGCAGATTCTGGACGCCCTGGAGTGGACCAGCCGCAACGTGCCCGGTGAGAACGGCGGCTTCCTGCAGGTCTCCGGCCTGACCTATGAGATTCATACCTACATCGAGTCCTCCGCCACCATGGACGACAAGGGCGCCTTCACCGGCGTGACCGGCGAGTATCGCGTGAAGAACGTGATGGTGGGCGGTGAGCCTCTGGATCTGAACAAGACCTACACCCTGGCCTCCCACAACTACATGCTCAAGTCCGGCGGCGACGGCACCTGCATGTTCCAGGATTGCCCCGTGCTGATCGACGAGTCCATGCTGGACAACCAGGTGCTGATCAACTACATCACCGGCACCCTGGGCGGCGTGGTCGGCGAGGAGTATGCCGCGCCCTATGGTCAGGGCCGCATCGTCGCCGTGGAGGAAGCTCCCGCCGAGTAAGCCTGACCTGTTGACCCCTTCCGGATTCCCGGCCCCGTGTGCTCCGCACGCGGGGCCTTTTGCTGCGGCGCACGCTGTTTGTAACATTTGCAAAGTTTTTGTAACATGCCCGCCCAGACCCTTTTCATTTTGGGCACTTCATGCTATAATGGCTCTCGTGTATTCCTGTGTATCGACCGAAGCGCCAAAGGAGTGCGTATGATGAAGCGTCTGATTTCCCTGCTGCTGTCCGTGCTGCTGCTCGCCGGCCTGGTGCCCGCCGCCCTGGCGGACGCCAACCCCCGGCCTATCTCCACGGTGGACTACGATGGCCTGCCGGATGATTCCGCCAACGGCATCCACTACTACCTGCTGCTCTGTCAGGACACCTATGTCGACAAGGTGACCTCGGAGGGCTACCCCGCCGGCAACACGGACGGCATCGTGCTGGTGACGCTCAACACCCGCGCACACCGGGTCATGCTGACCTCCATCATCCGCGACGCGCTGGTGATCCGCCCCGACGGCGTAACCGGGCGCATCAACTACATTCCCAAGAACTACGGCCCGGAGGCGCTGTGCCGCGTCATCAGCACCCATCTGGGCGTGAAGGTGGAGAAGTACATCCTGTTCAACTTCTCCCACATTCAGAACATCATCGACTCCCTGGGCGGCGTGGACATCACCATCGACTCCTCCGAGGCCAGCTACCTCATGCGCTATGCCATCTCCCCCACCTCCACCACGCCCACGGTCACCGGGCCCGGCACCTACCGCTTCGGCGGGCATGCCGCCATGATCTACATGCGCATCCGCAAGGCGGGCGGCGGCGGTGACTTCATGCGCACCCAGCGCGTCCGCACCGTGCTGTCCACCCTGGCGGATCAGTGCCGGAACATCACCTATGAGGATGCCCGTGGGCTGGTGGACACGGTGCTCGCCAACTCCTCCATGACCAACATGAGCCTGGAGGAGATGCTGGAGGCCATGGACTACGCCTATGCGCTGCGCGGCTGCACCGTGGAGGAGCTGCGCATCCCGCAGGATGACGCGGTCAGCCCCATCACCTACGCGGGCATGGCCGTGCAGGAGGTCGACTGGGAAAAGAGCCGCGAGGATATGGCGGACTTCCTGCAGAACAGCTATCTGGTCATCGACGACGAGGATGACGACTGGTAAGAAGCCACCGCGCAAGAGCCAAAGGAGAGAAACGCAGCCATGAAATGTCCCCAATGCGGCGCCTGGAACCGCGCCTCCCTGCCCAGGTGCATGAAATGCGGCGCGGAGCTTCCGCAGGAGGCCTCGGCCCGCCCCAACTGGCAGCAGCGGCTGAACACGGGCGACAGGCCCCGGGAATACCAGCGCGTGAACGAGGACGGTGAGCTGAACACCGCGCCCGATGAGCGGGACGTGCTGGCTGACGAGATGGTCGAGCTGAAGAAGCGCAAGGCCCGGGGCACCCTGCAACAGCGCCGTCTCCGTCAGGAGAGCGCCCAGCGCGGTGCCGCGCCCTCGGGCATGACCATCCGCACCCACACCTCCGTGGATACCTTCTGGAACATCGAGGACGATCCCAGAACCACCGTGCGTATGCACGGCGCACCCGCCCCGCGCCGCAGCGACCGCCCGAAGGACGATGCGGACGCTTCTCAATCCTCCGGCACCCGCGTGACCTGGGAGGACAGCCAGCACAACGAGCCGCTGTGGATGGATCAGCCCTCCTACGACAGCCACTATATGCTGCCGGTCAATCCCGACTTCACCGGCAAGCTCCCCTCCCGGATGCGCTTCACGCGACGGATCGTCTATGCCCTGCTCATCTTCCTGATGGTCAGCATCTGCGGCCTGTGCGTCTTTTTCGGGGCTCACTACTTCATGGGCCGTCAGGCACAGGTGGCGGAGCAGAACCGTCCCATCGTGACCGCCAGCATCAAGGATGAGCTGGCTGCCCACACCATCCTTATCCCCGGCGAGGACGGGCAGCAGATCTACATCCGGGAGCTGCACACCTCCTACATCGTCACCGACGGCTTCGCCACCGTGGAGGTGGCGGATCACATCTGGTATGATGAAATCGAGGACTTCGTCGCCGACACCCTGGACGTCACCCTGACCCCCTTCATCAAGACCTCCAGCGGACAGCAGAAGCCCATGGATCTCATCACCTACCAGATCGACGTGCCCCAGAGCACCATCACGCTCAACACGCCCGACAACCTCCGCGCCGACGTGGTGACCAGCATGTACTCCATCCAGTTCGTGGTGCGCCCCGGCTCCACGGTGTACATGAACGACCGGGACATCTCCGACACGGTGGACTCCCAGACGGGGCTGTGCACCTACAACGCCACCGTGCAGCCCATCGGCGAGAATATCTTCACCATCCGCGTCCGCAGCCAGTACTGCCGCGAGAACAGCGTCACCCTGGTGCTCTATCGCGAGCCGCAGGAGATTCCCCTCGACCTGGCAGCGGAGACCTACACCTACACCACGCTGCAGAAGCTGCAGATCAGCGTGACCACGCTGCCCGGCGCCACGGTGGATGTGCTGTCCCCGCACAGCGATCTGGACATCACCAACCTGAACTCCACCGGCGAGTTCACCTTCTACGCCACCTTCGACCACATCGGTGACAACGTAATCACCATCACCTCCTCCTACCCCGGGAAAAAGACCTCC
Organism: Clostridia bacterium; assembly: GCA_016295665.1. Taxonomy (GTDB): domain Bacteria; phylum Bacillota; class Clostridia; order Christensenellales; family Aristaeellaceae; genus HGM11604. The sequence continues at coordinate 5,956 of JAEDKS010000065.1, read as the reverse complement.
CAGATCGACTACACGATCTACTACGTGCCCAACATCGACGTCTACAGCCGCTCCGCGTGGCCGCTGAACCGTCAGGCGGAGTACTCCGAGCTGGTCAGCAACATCACCTACCGCACCGAGCACAACCAGGTCTATGTGGTCATGGCGAAGCTGGATCACCTGATCTCCACCAAGCCGCAGATCGGCGTGTTCTACGCCGGCGATGACGGCGTGAGCCAGCCCGTGGTCATTCAGAACTACTCCCGTACCAACACCGAGTGGGAGGTGGGCTCCTACTACCGCATCTACGGCGACGCCCAGGGCACCTACGACGGCATGCCCATGCTGAACGGGCGGTACACCTACCTGTATTGACGGCTGTTCCCCAACGAATTGATCTGCAAGGAGCGAACGCATGGCTGACTGTGATCTGCTGATTATCGGCGCAGGCCCCGCCGCATGGAGCTGCGCCATGACCGCCCGCAAGCGCAACCTGACCTGCCGCGTGGTGGCGGCCCCCGCCTCCACCGGATGGCTTCAGCGCGCCGACCGGGTGGACAACTACCCCGGCCTGCCAGCGGTGTCCGGACGGGCGCTGCTGGACATCTTTGAGCGTCAGGCCGCCGACCTTGGCGCGGAGATCGTGCATGGACAGGCGCGCCTCGTGCAGCCCATGGGCGAGGAATACATGGTGCTCGTGGGCAACGACATTCTGACCTGTCGGGCGCTGGTGCTCGCCATGGGCGCGGCGCGTCCCGCGCTCCTGCCCGGCGAGGAGGAGCTGCTGGGCAAGGGCATCAGCTGGTGCGGCACCTGCGATGGCATGTTCTACCGCGACAAGCAGGTTGCGGTGCTGTCCGCCTGGGATGGCGGCGTGGAGGAGGCAGCCTTTCTGGCGAATGTCGCCGCCCAGGTGGACTATTACAGCCTGCAGCCCCACGATCTGCCCCGGGACGAGCGCATCCAGCTTTGCCCCGGCAAGCCCCTCCGGCTTGACCGCGACGGGGACGGACGCATCCTGCTGCACACATCGGAGGGCGATGCCGCCTATGACGGCGTGTTCATCTTCCGCCCCGCCGTGGCACCCGACCGGCTGCTGCCCGGTCTGGCGCTGGATGGCCCCTTCATCCGGGTGGATCGGCGCATGGCCTGCAGCCTTCCCCGGGTCTATGCCTGCGGCGACTGTACCGGCAAGCCCCTGCAGATTGCCAAGGCCGTCGGCGAGGGCAACATTGCCGCCATTTCCGCCGCGGAGGATCTGGCCTGACGCCCATCCCGCCCATCCTGTCGGAGGTGATTGTTTTCATGAAGCGTATGCTGTCCCTTCTGCTCTGTCTCTGCCTGGCGCTGCCTGCCGCGGCGCTGGCCTCCTCGCTGACGCTGACCGGGGATCTGACCGCGTCCTACGTCCCGGATGGGGTGGACTACCGCTTTACCATCGCCCTGCCCCAGATTGACGGGGACAGCGAAACGGCGCAGCTGATCAACAGCACCTTCGCCATGGAGATGGCGGAGCAGGTGGAGTTCAAGGCGCAGATTCAGGCCGACTTCTTCGCCATGTCCGGCAGCGCGGGCTACACCGATGTCAGCTATGAGATCACCTGCAACACGGACGACTACTTCTCCGTCCTCCTGACCACCGAGCAACAGGAGAACGACACCGTGACCCGCATCGTCGCCGGTCATGTTTTCGCGCGCAGCGGCCCGAAGCAGGGACAGGTGCTCAGCCTGCCCTACCTGCTGGGGCTGCTGGACGGCTCGGAGGTGGACGAGTGGCTGGAAAGCTACCAGACCGAGCGGGCCAACACCTGCGTCCGACGGATGATCTGGGAGCAGATTGAGGCGGACACGGAGACGCCCTTCTTTGAGGCGCTGGACGAGGCGTGGTTTGAGGGCTGCTTCTATCCGGAAGAGGACTTCTGGATGGCGGAGGACGGCGCGCTGGTGTTCTTCCTCCAGCCCGGCTTCATCGCCGACCGGGAGGCGGGGCTGCTCACCTACCGCTTCACGGTGGAGGAGATTCTGGACGAGCTGTGATCGGCGTGATGCCACTGCGATGCGGTGCCCCTCCGGGCATCGCTCTTTTGCAGCGGCAAGAAACAATGTAAATACATCTTTTGCCTGCCCGGATAGCCCTTGACACTTTGGCGCTTCAAAGTATAATATAGGGGAATACACGCGAAGAAACGTGCATGATGTCGATGACGACATTCTGAAAACGGAGGAATGACGAATGGAGATTCAAGTGTCGCTGACCCAGAACCCCAAGCAGAAGCCCCAGGACGAAAGCCAGCTGGGCTTCGGACGCATCTTCACTGACCACATGTTCCTGATGAACTACCGCAAGGGCGAGGGCTGGTACAACCCGCGCATCGTCCCCTACGGCTGCTTCGACATGGATCCCGCGTGCATGGTGCTGCACTATGGTCAGGCCATCTTTGAGGGCACCAAGTGCTATCGCCGCGCAGACGGCGGCCTGCAGCTGTTCCGCCCGCAGGCGAACCTGGCCCGTATGTCCCGCAGCGCGGCCCGCATGGGCATGCCCGCGCTGGACGAGGAGACCGCGCTGGAAGGCCTGAAGAAGCTGCTGGAGGTGGACGGCGACTGGGTGCCCCATCAGGACGGCACCAGCCTGTACATCCGCCCCACCATGATCGCGACCGACGCGCACCTGGGCGTGCACGCCTCCAACACCTACCTGTTCTACATCATCCTCTCCCCCGTGGGCGCCTACTACAAGGAGGGCCTCAAGCCCGTGGGCATCTACGTGGAGGACGAGTATGTGCGTGCCGTGCGCGGCGGCGTGGGCTTCACCAAGTGCGCCGGCAACTATGCCGCCTCCATCCTCGCCGGTGAGGTGGCGGAGCAGAAGGGCTATGCCCAGGTGCTGTGGCTGGACGGCGTGGAGCAGAAGTATGTGGAGGAAGTCGGCTCCATGAACATGATGTTCGCCTATGGCAACAAGATCGTCACCCCCATGCTGAACGGCTCCATCCTGCCGGGCATCACCCGCGACTCCATCCTGACCCTGGCCCGTCAGCTGGGCTTTGAGGTGGAGGAGAAGCGGCTGGCGATCGCTGACATCTTCGAGGACGCCAAGGCGGGCCGCCTGACCGAGGCCTTCGGCACCGGCACTGCGGCGGTCATCAGCCCCGTGGGCGAGCTGTGCTGGAAGGATGAAAAGCTGACCATCGGCGGCGGCGTCATCGGCCCCGTGGCCCAGAAGCTGTACGACACGCTGACCGGCATCCAGTATGGTCGCGTGGCGGACGAGAACAAGTGGGTCATGAAGCTGTAAGCTGCCCCTTGAATCCGAATCTTCCCGCCGGGCGGGATGGCACCGGACACGGAGCGCCATCCCGCTGGGCGGGCCTGGTATGCCTTATCCAAAACAATCGCAGGAGGATTTCATGCTGCGGGAGATCAATGTGCAAACGCTGACCTGGGCGGACAAGACCATGAGCGTGCTACGGACGCGTCAGCTGGAGGCCTGTGAGGCGCGGGTGGACGCGCTGCCTGCCTTCGGGCTCTTTTCCGGCTGCGACGACACCCGGGTGGAGCAGCTCTGGCGCCTGTCCTACGATGCGCAGGAGCATCCCCTCTGCCGCCGTCTGCACACCGCCAGCGCCCTCGTCACCCAGGTGATGATTCAGCTGCCTGCGGAGGCCGTGCTGCTCTCCGCCCAGGAGGACATGCTGCTGGATCGTCTGCTCTCCCTGGGCGGAGCGGTGCCGCTGATGGACTGGGACGAGCTGGACGCGGCGGAATCGCTGGTGCGGAGGCTGTGGTGCGTCATGCGCAAGCAGGACGACCACATTCTGCTGATGCTGCCCGAGGAGTTGCGCACGCCCCTGCTGCTCATCACCACCAGCCGTGCGCATCAGGAGCTGCGCGCCGCCATGGAGTCCTTCCACGCCAAAATCCGGGCCATGCTCTATCTGGGCGGCATGCTGAAGGTGGATGTGCCGCTGTCGCTGCTGCGGGACACCGTGCTGCAGGGCACCTACGCGGACGACGAGACGCTGGCGCTGCGCTATCTGCGCACGGCCTTCGACTGCACCTACGACAGCCACGGGGAAATGCTGCTGCTCCATCCCGGTCTGGCGGAGCCGGAGCGCCTGATGAAGCAGGTGCCCGTGTCGCCCGAGATGGCGCGCACCATGGACAGGCAGGTGCTCCGGCAGGCCGCCATGGGCCTCCTGGACGAGGAGCGCCCGCTCTACGAGATGATGGCTGGCCTTCTGTCCGCTGCCGTGCGGCCGGAAATCGGCGTGGAGGAAGCGGTGGAGGACCTGCGGATGCTGGCGAAGCAGGGCGTGAGCGAGCAGGAGATGGACGAGGTGCTTTCCTCGCTGCTGATCATGCAGCCCACCGACGCCATGCGCAGCGGCGCAAGGCTCCTGCTGCAGATGACGCCCAGGTGGGGCACGAAGCCTTCGGGGATGGTGCAGTAAGCATGGCATGCTATGAGATCAGGGTGGACCATACGGCGGAGGGCCAGCGAATTGATGCGACCATCCGTCGTTTTTTACCAGAGCTGCCCCCGCAGACGGTGCGGGAGGCCTTCGCCCGGCGGGACGTGAAGCTGGACGGAAAGCGCGTCAGGCCCGATGTCCGCGTCGCGGCGGGGCAGCAGATTCTCGTGTACTGCATGGAGGTACAGGAGGAGTCCCTCGACGTGGTGTACGAGGACGCGGACGTGCTGCTCATCAACAAGCGCGCCGGCATCAGCGTGGAGCCGGACGCCCGGGGCGGCGTCTGCCTGACGCAGCTGGCGGAGCGATATGTGCGCCGGCGGGAGCCGGAGGCCGAGGCGCCCGTGGCCTGCCACCGGCTGGATAACCAGACCTGCGGGCTGATCCTGTTTGCCCGGAACGCCCATGCGGCCCAGGTGCTGGAGCAGGCGTTCCGGGAGCGCACCATGGACAAGCGCTACATCTGCCTCGTCCGTGGACAGATGAAGCCGCCCGCCGCCACCTGCCGTGCCTGGCTGGTCAAGGACGCACAGGCCGCCCGTGTCACCATCCATGACCGCTGCGTGCCGGGAGCGCGGCCCATCGTCACCGAATATGAGACGCTGGAGGCGGGCGCGGTCAGCCGACTCCGGGTGCATCTCGTCACCGGGCGCACCCATCAGATTCGCGCACACATGGCGGCGCTGGGCCATCCCCTGCTGGGCGATGACGTATACGGCGACCGTGCCTTCAACCGGCTGTATCACGCCCGCCGCCTGATGCTCTGCGCCGCCGAGCTGACGTTGGAGACCGGCGGTGCCCTGCCGCAGCTGGACGGGCGCACCTTCACGGTGCCCTGCCCGTTCTGATTCCCCCTGTTTGACGAAAGGAGCCGCCATGCCGATCAGGCTGATTGCCCTGGATATGGACGGCACGCTGCTGTCCCCCGCCGCAGACGGGCAGCTCGCCATCTCCCCCGCCTGTCTTGCGGCGCTTCGTGCCGCACAGGCAAGCGGCATCCATCTGGCGCTCTGCTCCGGACGCATGGCTGATGACGCGGGCTGCTTCGCCCGGGACGCGGGGCTGCCCATGCACATCCTCTCCCTCAATGGCGGCTGCTGTCAGCTGGAGCCCATGGGCAGCTTCCTCTTTGCCCGGTACCTGCCCGGGGACGCGGCGCTCCGCCTGAATGACCTGCTGCGCGCCTCCAGTCTGCAGTACGGCATCTTCGGCAAACAGGAGCTGGTCATCAGCCAACGCGATGTCTCGGACGAGGACATCCGCCTGCACTGGGGCACCCATCTGACCCGCCCGGACATCGCAACCCGCATCCGGACGGGCGGCCGCGGCGCGGAGGAACTGTGCCGCAACGGTGCCTGCAAACTGCTGGTGCTCAGTGAAGAAGGAATGACCGTGCTGGGGCCGCTGCGGGAGCGCATCGAGCGGTGCTGCCCGGAGGTGGAGGTGTCCTCCTCCTGGGGCAACAACCTGGAGCTGAACCCCCGGGATGTCCACAAGGGAAC
>JAEDKS010000064.1 GCA_016295665.1 Clostridia bacterium | reverse complement strand
CCCTGGGGCATGGGCCGTCCCGGCTGGCACATCGAGTGCTCCGCCATGTCCATGACCTATCTGGGCGAGACCTTCGACATCCACTGCGGCGGCAAGGATCTGCTGTTCCCGCATCACGAGAACGAGATCGCCCAGTCCGAGGGCGCCACCGGCAAGCCCTATGTGAACTACTGGATGCACAACGGCTTCATCAACGTGGACAACCAGAAGATGAGCAAGTCCCTGGGCAACTTCTTCACGGTGCGCGACATCGCGAAGGAGTACGACCTGGAGGCCGTGCGTATGTTCATGCTGTCGGCACATTACCGCAGCCCCATCAACTTCTCCCGGGAGCAGATCGCCCAGGCCAATGCCAGCCTGAGCCGCCTGTATACGGCCCGCGACAGCCTGCGCTTCCTGCAGGGCAACGCCCCGGAGCGCCCGCTGACCGAGGAGGAGCGCGCCTTTGTCGAGCGGCTCCAGGGCTACGAGAAGCGCTTTGACGATGCCATGGACGACGATATGAACACGGCGGACGCCATCGGTGCCATCTTCGAGCTGGTGAAGGACGCCAACGTGACGCTGAGCGCCCAGAGCGCGAAGCAGGCCATTGACGCGGCCCTGACGAGCCTGAAGGCGCTGTGCGACGTGCTGGGCATCCTCTCCCGGGACGAGGACGCGCTGCCGGAGGACATCCAGCGCATGGTGGACGAGCGTGCCGCTGCGCGCAAGGCAAAGGACTGGAAGAAGTCTGACGAGCTGCGCGACGCCATCAAGGCCGCCGGCTATACCCTGGAGGATACCCGTGAGGGCCAGAAGGTCCGCAGGAGCGTATGAGAGCGTCCGTCCGCAGGGCGCATGCCAGGCAGGTCGCAGGGCTGATCTGCCTGGCCTTCTGTGTTGCGCTGCTGCTGGTATCGCTGCTGGCGCTCCTTCGGGTGCGGTATGACGGCGGGCGGGTTGTGGAGGTCTGGACGCCCACCGGGCGCGAGGCTGTGGTGGAAACGCCCATTGTGGTGCGCCTGTCCGGCAGCGTTGATCCCAACACCGCCGACGCTGGACAGCTTACCGCCCTGCCCGGCATCGGCCCCGTGCTTGCGCAGGCCGTGCTGGAGGAGCGCAGCGCCGGCGGCCCTTTTGCGTATCCGGAGGATCTGCTGTCGGTCAGGGGCATCGGTGAAAAGCGGCTGGAGGCGATTCTGCCTTTGCTGCGCTGGGAGGAGGATGGGCCATGATGGGCTATGACATGATGGACGGCATGATGAGCGTGTTTCCGGTGATCTTTTTTGTGGCGTTCGCCGCAGTGCTCGGCCTCATCCTCGTGCAGGTCGTGCGCTCCGCGCAGACGTGGCACCACAACAACCAGTCGCCCCGGCTGACCGTGCCCGCCGCGGTGGTCGCCAAACGAACCGAGGTGTCCGGCGGCACCCCGGTCGGAGCCAACGGCGGCGGCGTCCATGCCTCCACCTGGTACTATGTCACCTTCGAGGTGCGCAGCGGTGACCGCATGGAGCTGTCCGTTGCGGGGAAGGAATATGGCATGCTGGCAGAGGGTGACATCGGTATGCTCACCTTCCAGGGAACGCGGTATCTGAGCTTTGAGCGGAGGTAGTGACCATGGCATATCAGGCGCTGTACAGACAATGGCGGCCCGCGGACTTTTCCTCCATGGTGTCCCAGGAGGCGGTGATCGCCACGCTGCGCAATCAGGTGATGACGGGGCGGATTGCCCATGCGTACCTGTTCTGCGGCAGCCGCGGCACCGGCAAGACCTCCACCGCCAAGATCATGTCCCGGGCCATCAACTGCGAGCACCCGCGCAACGGCGACCCCTGCGGCGAATGCCCGACCTGCCGTGCGCTGCGCTCGGATGAGAGCCTGGACATCATGGAAATCGACGCCGCCAGCAACAACGGCGTGGACGAGATCCGCGACCTGCGGGAGACGGTCAAGTACCCGCCCCAGACCTGCCGCTACAAGGTCTACATCATCGACGAGGTGCACATGCTGTCCGCCTCGGCCTTCAACGCGCTGCTCAAAACGCTGGAGGAGCCGCCGGGACACGCGGTGTTCATCCTCGCCACGACGGAGCCCCAGAAGCTGCCCGCCACCATCCTGTCCCGCTGTCAGCGCTTTGACTTTGGGCGGATTCCGGCGGCACAGATCGCCGGACGCCTTCGTCAGGCGGTGGAGGGCGCGGGCGGCGAGGCCACCGACGGTGCGCTGAATATGATCGCCCGGGCGGCGGAGGGCGGCATGCGCGATGCCCTGTCCATTCTGGACATGTGCCTGGGGTATCAGAGCAGCGTGGACGAGGTGCTGGTGCATCGCGTGCTGGGCACCAGCGACAGGAGCTTTCTGTTCCGCTTTGCCGAGTGTTTGCAGAACGAGGATGCCGCCTCGCTGATGGCGATGATTGACGAGCTGATGCGCTCCGGCAGGGAGCCCGTGGTGTTTGCCAAGGATGTGAGCCAGCACCTGCGAGCGCTGATGCTGGCCCGCTGCTGCGGGGATGAGCTGCCCTCGCTGCTGGAGATCACGCAGGAGGACGCGGAATCCTACGTCGGTCAGGCGGAGGGCTTCACCGAGACGCGCCTGATGCGCATGATGGAGCTGTTCATGTCGGTGGAGACGGAGCTGCGCTACGCCTCATCGCCGCGCATCGCCCTGGAGACCGCCGCGCTCAAGGCGTGTCTGCGCACCGGGGAGGTGGACGCGGCGGCGCTCAAGGATCGCATCGGCGAGCTGGAAAAGCAGGTTCGGGAGCTGACGGAGAAGCTGCAGAGCGGCGCCTATGCCACCGCTGCCCCCGCGCCGAGAGCCGCCGCGCCTCGCGAGCGGGCACCGGAGAAGAAGCAGCCCGCCCCGCAGGAGGGCCCGAAGGTGCTGACCCCCACGGGGCGCTCTCCGGAGGATTGCTGGAAAACCGCCATGGACACCCTCAAGCGCACCGCCACCAGCGTGTACGGTATGCTGGTCATGGGCAGCTACCAGGGCTTCTCGGACAACACCTTCCGGTGGTGTACCCGCCCCGGGCAGCCCATCTACGCCACGGTGGTGGGCAGCGTGAAGAACCGGGAGACCATCGCCGCCGCGCTGACGGAGGCCGCCGGCGTGGAAAGTCGGTTTGAAATCGTGCAGCCGGAGCAGAAAAAGGATGCCGGGGAGCAGCAGAACGAGGAGGGCTTCCTGAACATGATGAAGGAGACCTTCGGCGGCGAGAACGTTTCGGTTCAGGAGGAGAAGTGATGCAAGCTGCGTTCCGCCCCGAGGACAGGCGGGCCGTAGAGCCGCTGTTTGCGGGCTTCAGGGGCCTGCACGGCATTCTGGCGGCTGGTCTGGAGGGGCAGGGAAGCCTCCTGACGGATCATCCGCTGCAGCCCCGGTGCGCCGTGATGACCGTGGGGGACTTCCTCGTGTGCGGCGGCGTCCCCGGCCCCTCGGCGGCCCATCTGCTGTGGGAGGCCCTGCGCGGGGAGAAGCGGGTGTGGGAGGCCTGCGGCAGCGATGACTGGCTGGCGGTGCTGGGGCGCGTGAGGCGCATCTGCCGCCATCCGCGCTGGGCCTTTGACGCGGCGCAGCCCGAGGACGCCCATCTGCGCAACATCCTCTCGGAGCCCCGGGGGCTTACGTTCGTGCCGCTGACGGGGGCATGGATTGGCTGGTGCAGGGCGCAGGCATGGGCCCGGGACTTCGTCGCCTGCTACCGGGATGACGACGACTTTATGCGGCGCGGTCTGGGCGTGCTGGCGCTGCTGGACGGAGAGCCTGTGGCAGGCGCGGGCGCGTACCTCGCCTGCAGGCAGGGCTGCGAGGTGCAGGTGCAGACCCGGGAGGACTGTCAGGGCCGGGGATATGCCACGCTGTCTGCCGCGGCGATGATCCTCGCGGCACATGAGCGCGGGATGTTCGCATTCTGGGATGCCGCGAACGCCGCCTCCGCCCGGGTGGCGGAGAAGCTGGGCTACCGGTGCCTTGGGGCCTATCCGGCGGCAATGGTGCTGCCCGTTGCGCGTTCGATCGTGATTTGAGGGAAGGCGTGCTGCGAAGCGTGTTGCGCCTTCTTTTCTTTTCCGTAAAATTCCTGTGAAAACATTGACAAATCCGCAAATCGACGTATAATGAAAGCAGATTGGTATGATTGTGAGGTGAAGCCGAGTGGACGGTCATGACAGTATAGGGGACAGACCTGGAGCTGCGTGGTTCACCCGGCTTTTCGCCGTCTGATCAGGTGGCCCTCTCTGTCGCTCTTGCCTGTGACCAAAAAAATGGATGATACCCTGTAAGCCCGGCATATTTGCGCTATGCCTTTTTGGCGTGTGCAAAGGGCTGAACGCCGCGGTACCCGAAGGGGAGCCGCATCCGTTTCGGATCAGTTGGGGAAAGGAGCGATGCCCATGAAGGAAGAAGAACGCAAGGAAGAAGAAAGGAAGCAGGCTGTGCCTGAGCAGGCTGCGGCACCCGGGGATGAGGAGCGGGACGAGGAAGAGAAGGACGCGCCCGCGCAGGAGGAATTTGAACATCCCGATTATGACCAGGAGCTGATCGACCTGATCCGCAGCGACCTGCCCGTGGAGGAGAAGCGGGAGCGCCTGGCGGATTATCACTACAGCGACATGGCGGATGCCGTGGAGCAGCTGGCGCCCGATGAGCGGCGGCTGCTGTACCGTTTGATCGGCAAGGAGGAGGTCTCCGAGGTCTTTGCCTACCTGGACGATGCCGGCGACTATCTGGAGGAGCTGAGCGACGACGTCGCGGCGGACATCATCGAGAACATGGACGCCGACGACGCCGTGGATGCCCTGGAGGATCTGGACGAGGATCGTCAGCAGGCCATTCTGGACAAGGTGGAGGACGAGGCCCGCGAGGACATTCAGCTGATTCGGTCCTATGACGAGGACGAGATCGGCAGCCGGATGACCACCAACTATGTGTATATCCGGCGCGGGCTGACGGTGAAGCAGGCCATGAAGTCCGTGGTGGATCAGGCGGCAGAGAACGACAACCTGTCCACCATCTATGTGCTGGAGCAGGACGAGACCTTCTATGGCACGATCACCCTGCAGGATCTGATCATCGCGCGGGAGTACACCGACCTGGAAACGCTGATGACCACCTCCTATCCGTATGTGTATGACCATGAGACGGTGGCGGAGTGCGTGGAGCAGCTGAAGGACTACTCCGAGGACTCCATCCCCGTGTTGGACAGTGAGCGGAAGCTGCTGGGCGTCATCACCTCCCAGGACGTGGTGGAGGTCGTGGACGAGGAGATGGGCGATGACTACGCCAAGCTGGCTGGTCTGACCGCTGAGGAGGATCTGCAGGAAACCCTGCCCCAGAGCCTTGCCAAGCGCATTCCCTGGCTGCTGGTGCTGATGGTGCTGGGCATGCTGGTGTCCTCGGTGGTGGGACTCTTTGAGCCGGTGGTGGCAAAGCTGACGGTGGTCGTGGCCTTCCAGTCCCTGATTTTAGGCATGGCGGGCAACGTGGGCACCCAGTCCCTGGCGGTGACCATCCGCGTGCTGACCGATGAGAACCTGACCGGTAAGGATAAGCTGCATCTGGTGCTCAAGGAGCTGCGCATCGGCGTCAGCAACGGCCTCCTGATGGGCCTGATCTCCTGTCTTTTCGTGGGCTTCTATATCCACTTTGCCAAGGGCGAGGCGCTGGCCTTCGCCTTCCAGGTCAGCGGCTGCCTCGGCATGGCGATGCTGCTGGCGATGACCATTTCCAGCCTGACGGGCACGGTGATTCCCATGGCCTTCAAAAAGATGAACATTGACCCGGCTGTGGCCTCCGGCCCCCTCATCACCACACTGAACGACCTGGTGGCAGTGGTCAGCTACTACGGGCTGGTGATGCTGCTCCTGATTCCGATGCTGCCATAAGGCCCGGAGAGGAGGATGCCGAATGAATGAAAAGGATCTGATGTCAAGGGAAAACGAAAACCTGATTCCGCAGCGCCCGGACTATACCAGAAACGCGCTGGGCATTCTGCGCAGCAACCTGCGCGCCGAGGACAAGCGGGAGATGCTCGCAGGCTTCCATGCCAACGACATCGCCGGCATGCTGACCGAGCTGCTGCCCGGGGAGCGGCAGCAGCTGTACAGACTGCTGGACGGGGATGTGCTGTCCGATGCCTTCTCCTACCTGGACGACCCGGCCCCGTACATGCAGGAGCTGGGCGCTGACCGGGCCGCCGACGTGCTGGAGCAGATGGATGCCGGAGACGCGGCGGATGCGCTGGAAGCGCTGGATGAGCGGCAGCAGGAAGCGGTGCTGGCCCGCATGGACGGCGAGGCCCGAGGGGAGATCGATCTGCTGCGCTCCTACGGCGAGGACGAGATCGGCAGCTACATGACGACCAACTGCATCCGCATCCCCCGGGGTGCCACGGTCAAGCAGGCCATGCGCGAGCTGACCCGGCAGGCGGGGGAGAACGACAACATCTCCACGCTCTATGTGCTGGAGAAGGACGGAACGCTCTATGGCGCCCTGACGCTGCAGGAGCTGCTGATCGCCCGGAAGGGCGATGATCTGGAGAAGATCATCACCACCTCCTACCCCTATGTGTACGATCACGAGGTGCTGACGGCCTGTCTGGAGGAACTCAAGGACTACAGCGAGGACTCCATTCCGGTGCTGGACAGCAGCCGGCGTATGCTCGGCGTGGTCACGGCGCAGGCGCTGGCGGAGGCGGTAGGAGACGACCTGTCCGAGGACTACGCGCAGTTTGCCGGTCTTTCGGAGCAGGAGGATCTGCACGAGCCGCTGGTGGAGAGCATGCGCAAGCGGCTGCCCTGGCTGCTGGTGCTGATGGTGCTGGGGCTGCTGGTCTCTGCGGTCACCAGCCTGTTTGACGGCGTCATGGCGCGCCTGGCGGTGCTGGTTGCGTTCCAGTCGCTGGTGCTGGACATGGCGGGCAACGTGGGCACGCAGTCGCTGGCTGTTTCCATCCGCGTGCTGTCGGACGAGGGCGTACACCACAGCGAGAAGCTGCGCCTGGCGCTCAAGGAGCTGCGGGTCGGCCTGGTGATCGGTCTGCTGCTGGGCGTGCTGTCCGGCGCGGCGGTGGGCGTGTACATCCATTTGACGGAGGGGTATCCGCTGGTGCAGGCGTTTGCGGTGGGCGGCTGTCTCGGCCTGGCGATGATGGTCGCCATGGTGGTTTCCAGCATGACGGGCACGGCGATTCCCATCGCGCTGAAGGCGGCGGGTTTTGATCCCGCCGTGGCCTCAGGGCCCCTGATCACCACGGTCAATGATCTGGTGGCGGTGGTCAGCTACTATGGCCTGGCGATGCTGATGCTGATTCAGGTGCTGCATATGGGCTGAGTAACAGGGTGAGCGGGCTGAAATGTGTCCCCGCTCACTTTTTTATGGCATAATCGAGAAAATTTTGTAGAAGAAGCAGGAAATAGGCATCTTTCGACGAAAAAGAAAAATGGGTCAAATTTGGAATCCCATTTCAATATCATATGCTGCCGCCCCACGGCAGCTTTGGAAACAGGGAAGGAGAACGGAAATGGCTAACACGCAGGAACTCAAGCAGGTGCTTGCCCGGAAGCAGGCGATTCTGCAGGGAGATGCCGAGCGCATTGCCAGGCAGCGCTCACAGGGCAAGCTGACGGCTCGCGAGCGCGTGGCGAAGCTGCTGGACCAGGGCAGCTTTGTGGAGCTGGACGCGCTGGTTTCCCGGAACAACGACTATGCGGGTGTCGTCACCGGTTATGGCACGGTGGAGGATCGCCCGGTGTATCTGTTTGCGCAGGACTTCACGGTGCATGGCGGCGCCATGGGCGAGCAGCAGGCCCGGAAGATCTGCAAGGTGCTGGATCTGGCACAGAAGACGGGCGCGCCCGTGGTCGCCCTGTGCGACAGCGCCGGCGTGCGCGTGGACGAGGGCGCGGCAGCCATGAACGCCTACGCGTCCATCTACGCGAAGATGGCGAAGCTGAGCGGCGTGTGCCCGCTGATCGCCGTGGTGCTGGGCCCCTGCGTGGGCGGCGCGGCGCTGATTGCGCAGCTGGCGGACGTGTCCATTGAGGCGGAGAGTGTGGGTCAGCTGATGGTCTATGGCCCGCAGGTCATGAGTGCCATCACCGGCAAGACCTATGACGCCAAGGCGCTGGGCGGTGCCGCTGTCATGGCGGCGCAGGGCGGCGTGGCGCTGAAGGCCGCGGACGAGGACGAGGCCATCGCCATCACCGTGCAGCTGCTGGGCCTGCTGCCTGCCTGCAACGCGGAGGATGCCGACATCATCGAGACCGATGACATGAACCGCATTCTGCCCGAGATCGACGCTGCTGACAGCGACGCGCTGCTGGCGGGTCTGGCGGACGCGGCCTCCTATGTGGAGCTGTACGCCGACTGGGGCAAGGAAATCCGCGTGGCGCTGAGCCGCATGGGCGGCCGCAGCGTGGGTCTGGTCGTGGCGAACGGGGAGCTGTCTCCCGCCTCCTGCACGAAGGCGGCCCGCTTCATCCGGCTGTGCGACTGCTACTCCATTCCCGTGGTGAGCCTGGTCAACTCCAAGGGTATCGCCGTGCCCGGGGCTGACGATCAGGCCGCCGCGATGGTGGGCGCTGCGCAGCTGCTCTACGCCTATGCCGAGGCGACCACCGCGAAGGTGTCCGTTGTGGTGGGCGATGCCATCGGTCAGGCCTATGTCGCCATGGGCGGCAAGGCGAATGCCGACGTGACCTACGCCTGGCCCGGTGCCTGCATCTCGGCGCTGACGCCGGATGCTGCGGTGCAGGTGCTCTATGAGAAGGAGCTGCAGGCTTCCACCGGCGACGCGCTGGAGGCCCGCAGGCAGCTGGAGAGCGACTTCGCCACCAAGGTGGCGGGTGCCGTGAACGCGGCGGAGGCCGGCATGATCGACGATGTGATCGAGCCCGCCGAGACCCGCAAGTATGTGATCGCTGCCCTGGAGATGCTGTCCTCCAAGCGCGAATCCAATCCGCCCAAGAAGCACGGCAACCTGCCGCTGTAACGGAAGGGGAGCTGGATAAATGGAAAGTTTGTCGTTTGGAACGTCCCTGCTGGTGGCACTCGTCGGCATTGTGGTGGTGTTCCTGGGCCTGTGCATCCTGATCGCGCTGATCAAGGTGCTGGCTACCGCCACCGCGAAGATGGGGAAGCCCAAGGCAAAAAAGACGGCTGCCGCGCCTGCGCCGGCCCCTGCGCCCGCGCCCGCCGCTGAGCCCGTGGTCGAGGAGACCGCGGCGGAGGATGACGCCCTGATCGCCGTCATCTCCGCTGCCGTGGCCTGCATGATGGAGGAGGGCACCGGCTTCACCGTGCGCCGCGTCCGCCGCATCAACGCCGCCCCCGCCTGGCAGAAGGCCGGTCGGGAGGAACAGATTTACAGCCATTTTTGACGAACCGGCCCCATTGGGCCACATCAGAGATTGTAGGAGGTAACTTCCATGCGTAAGTTCAACATCACTGTGAATGGTCAGGCTTATGAGGTCGAGGTCGAGGAGGTCGGCGGCGCTCCGTCCGCTGCTCCTGTCCGTGCTGCTGCCCCCGTGGCTGCGGCTCCTGTGGCGGCTCCCGCTGCCGCGCCAAAGGCTGCTGCGCCCGCCGCTGCCCCCAAGGCTGCCGCCGGTGCCGGTGATCCCGTCAAGAGCCCCATGCCCGGCAACATTCTGGACGTGAAGGTGAAGGTCGGCGACAAGGTGACCAACGGCACCTGCCTGGTGGTGCTGGAGGCCATGAAGATGGAGAACGAGATTCTCGCGCCCAAGGACGGCACCGTCACCTCTGTGCTGGTCAACAAGGGCGCGACCGTCAGCGCCGGCGATGTGCTGGTGACCCTGGCGTAATGCTCCTCACCGTCTCCAAGGAAAGTGAGTTGATACAATGAGTTTCGTTATCGATGCCTTCACGGGCCTGTGGGAGAGCAGCGGTATCTACCTCTTTCTCCAGGATCCCAAGGCGCTCTTCATGGTAGCTGTAGCCTGCCTGCTGCTTTACCTCGCCATTGTGAAGCAGTTCGAGCCGCTGCTGCTGCTGCCCATCGCCTTCGGTATGCTGCTCACCAACCTGCTGGGCAGCGAGGTCTTCCATGAGGAGCTGTTCGCCGGCGGTCACGCCAACTGGAGCCTGTTCGGCGGCGCGGTTCTCATCAACGCATCCGATTTGCTGGATACAGCGGTCTATTCCGTCAACGCGGCGGGCTCCGTGCTGGATGCCGCCGGCAACCTGCTGGGTCACATCACCGGTGCCACGGGCGTGTCCGGTGACGTGCTGGTGCCCCTGCAGGAGGTCATGGCCTACATGGCGGGCAACGGCTCCGAGTGCTCCATCATTCTGAACCATGCCTTCCTGGAGGGCGGCAAGGTCTATTCCCAGGTGGGCGCCTACCTGGCGGTGACGGGCCGCGAAATCACCCCCGGCCTGCTCGACTACCTGTATCTGGGCGTCAAGCTGGGCATCTATCCCTGCCTGATCTTCATGGGCGTCGGCGCCGGAACCGACTTCGGTCCGCTGATTGCCAATCCCAAGACCCTGCTGCTGGGCGCTGCCGCCCAGCTGGGCATCTTCATCACCTTCATCGGCGCTTCTCTGATGGGCTTCACCTCGCAGGAAGCCGGTGCCATCGGCATCATCGGCGGCGCGGACGGCCCCACGGCCATCTGGCTGACCTCCAAGCTGGCGCCCCATCTGCTGGGCCCGATCGCTGTGGCGGCCTACAGCTACATGGCGCTGGTGCCCGTCATCCAGCCGCCCATCATGCGTGCGCTGACCACCAAGAAGGAGCGCAGCATCGTGATGGAGCAGCTCAAGCCTGTCACCAAGACCCAGAAGATTCTGTTCCCGATCGTCGTGACGATTCTGGTGTCCGTGCTGCTGCCCTCTGCGGCTCCGCTGGTGGGCTGCCTGATGCTGGGCAACCTGTTCAAGGAGAGCGGTGTCTGCGAGCGTCTGAACAAGACCGTGCAGAACGAGCTGATGAACATCGTCACCATCTTCCTGGGCGTGACCGTCGGCGCCACCGCCACGGCCTCCACCTTCCTGACCTGGAGCACCATCAAGATCATCGTGCTGGGCGTGGTTGCCTTCGGTATCGGCACCGCCTGCGGCGTGCTGCTTGCCAAGCTGATGAACGTCATCACCGGCGGCAAGATCAATCCGCTCATCGGCTCTGCGGGCGTGTCCGCCGTGCCCATGGCTGCGCGTGTCTCTCAGCGTGAGGGCCAGAAGGAGAACCCCGGCAACTTCCTGCTGATGCACGCTATGGGCCCCAACGTGGCTGGCGTCATCGGCTCCGCAATCGCGGCTGGCGTGCTGCTGAGTATGTTCGGTTGATAGGAGGATAAACAACTATGGCTAAGGTACTCATTACCGATACCATCCTGCGCGACGGTCATCAGTCCCAGGCTGCCACCCGTATGCGCACCGATGAGATGCTGCCTGTCTGCGATCTGCTGGACAAGGTTGGCTACTTTTCCCTGGAGTGCTGGGGCGGCGCCACCTATGACAGCTGCCTCCGCTTCCTGAACGAGGATCCGTGGGAGCGCCTGCGCCAGCTGCGCAAGGCGATGCCCAACACCAAGCTGCAGATGCTGCTGCGCGGTCAGAACCTGCTGGGCTATCGTCCCTATTCCGATGACGTGGTGGACTTCTTCGTGAAGAAGGCCATCGAGAACGGCATCGACATCATCCGCTGCTTCGACGCCCTGAATGATCTGCGCAACATGCAGACCGCCGTCAAGGCGACCAAGAAGTACGGCGGCAAGGCGGAAATCGCCCTGAGCTACACCACCTCCGAGGTGCATACCGAGGACTACTTCGTGAAGCTGGCCCAGGAGATTGAGGCCATGGGCGCTGACCTGATCTGCATCAAGGACATGGCGAACCTGCTGCTGCCCTATCAGGCCTACAGCCTGGTGAAGAAGCTGAAGGCCCACACCAAGCTGCCCATCGTGCTGCACACCCACGACACCACCGGCACCGGCGCCATGGTGCTGATGAAGGCCATTGAGGCCGGCTGCGACATCGTGGACACCTGCCTGTCTCCTCTGGCGACCGGCACCTCCCAGCCCGCCACCGAGTCCATCGTGGCGACGCTGCAGGGCACCCAGTTCGACACCGGACTGGATCTGAAGCTGCTGAGCAAGCTGGCGGAGCACTTCCGTGGCGTGGCTGACCGCCTGACCAAGGACGGCTGG
>JAEDKS010000063.1 GCA_016295665.1 Clostridia bacterium | reverse complement strand
CTTTGACACGGCACTGCTCAGCATCACCCATGTGGAGAGCGGAAACACCTGGAACGTGATTCCCGAAACCGCCTTCCTGGAGGGAACGGTGCGCACCCTTGACCCGGCGGTGCGTGGGCGCGTGGAGACGCTGCTGCGCACCATCACGGAGCAGCTTGCGGCCTCCCTGGGCGCCCGGGCGGAGGTGACCTGGTATCCCGGGCCGCCGGCGGTGATCAACGACGCCGCGCTGTGCCGGGCTGCGGAGGACGTGGCAAGACAGGCGGGACTGGCGCTCGCCACACCGGAGAACACCCTGGGCGGCGAGGACTTCAGCTGCTATCTGGAGGGACGCCCCGGCGTGTTCATCCGCGTGGGCATCGGCGACAGCGCGCCGCTGCATCATCCCCGGTTCCGGGTGGACATGGCAATTCTTGACCCGACCGCCCGCTACCTGGCCCAGCTGGCGCAGACGCTGCTGGCACAGGTAGGGTGACGGACACGGACAAACAGATACGGACATAAAGCAGAGATACGGAAAGAAGAAGCAAAAAAGGAGTGGCATAACATGCGTTCAACAGAAAAGCGTTTCGGTCGGATCATCCTGTCCCTGACCCTGGTTCTCGCGCTGCTGGTCGGTGGCGGCACGGCGGCGCTGGCGCAGGAGACGCCCCAGTCCGTGAACATCGCAGTGACGGACACCGTGGGCACCCTGCATCCCCTGCTGATGGACAACACCGAGGTCGTCAAGTACGCGACCTCCCTGACCTTCCTCCCGCTGGTGGAGCTGAACCGGGGGCTGGAGTTTGTGGGCCAGCTGGCGGAGGAGATCACCACCGAGGACAACCTGACCTTCACCATCCATCTGAACAGGGACGCCACCTGGTCTGACGGCGTGCCCGTGACCTCCGCCGATGTGCTGTTCACCTTCCTGTGCTGGGCCAGCCCGGAGGTGGGCAACACCGGGCTGAACGTCTACGCCATCGAGGGCGTGGGCGATGACGGCTACACCGAGCCCGGCGCCACGGAGATTTCCGGCATCCGCATCCTTGATGACAAGACGCTGACCATCACCACCAAGTGGGAGACGGCGCTGTACACCTTCGAGAACAACTACGGGCGCTATGTGCTGATCCTGCCGGAGCACATTCTGGGCAGCGTGCCCAAGGAGCAGCTGCTGACCTATGACTGGTTCAACGCGCCCACGGTCATCAGCGGCCCCTACTTCATCACGGACTACGACCTGAACCACTACGTCCACTACACCGCCAACGAGAACTACTGGCAGGGCGCCCCGAAGATCAAGTACCTGAACATCAACGTGCTGACCTCCGCGCAGCTGCTCAGCGGACTGCAGTCGGGCGAGATTGACCTGATTCAGCAGACCATGGGCAACATCCTGCTGGAGGACTACGACAGCGTCCGCGCCCTGAGCAACGTGAACACCCATGCCGGCACCCCTGTCACCAACCAGTCCATCTTCATCAACGTGGAGAATGCGCCGGACGTGCGCATTCGTCAGGCGCTGCTCTACGGCATCGACCGGGAGACCATCCTGCGGGAGCTGGTGCTGGGCAACGGTGAGATCGTGGATGCCTTCCTGTGCAGCGCCAGCCCGTACTATGATGCTGCCCTGGGCGTGACGGCCTATGACCCGGAGAAGGCCGCCGCCCTGATCGCCGAGGCCGCCGCGGACGGGGCCAGCACCCATCTGACCTGGTATGTGAACAGCGGTGACACCACCTTTGTGCAGGCCGCCAGCTTCATCGCGGCGCAGTTCGCGGAGCTGGGGCTGCAGATTGACATCAAGACGGTGGACCTGGCAACCCTGATGACCGTGGCGAACAGCTTTGACTTTGACGTCATGGCGGTGCAGTACACCTATGCGCCGGTGGATCCCTACACCGACGTGGCCTGGCTGCTGTCCGCAGACGGCTGGACGCTGTATCAGGACGAGGCGGTGGCGCAGGCGCTGCTGGAGAGCCAGAGCCTGACCGATCAGGCGGAGATCACCGCCCGCTACCTGCTGGTGGATCAGGCGGTGCAGAGGGATGTGCCGATGATCTCGGCGTACATCCTCAGCGCGCTGGGCGCCACCAGCACCCGGCTGCAGCATACTGTGCCGGATGTGTTCGGCACCTTCATCAACGTGCACGAGTGGGAGATCGCGGAGTGATTCCGTAGAACGAAGGCACACGGGCCGTCCGGTCGCTGGGGCCGGACGGCCCATAGAAATCTCGGAGAGGCTGTTGTGCGATGAAGCCATTGCTTGAGGTGAAGAATCTGGAAATCTCCTTCTTCCAGGAGAAGCGGCAGGTTCGCTGCACGGATCAGGTCAGCTTTGACGTGATGCCCAGCGAGATTCTGAGCCTGGTGGGGGAGTCGGGCTGCGGCAAGAGCATCACGGCCCTGTCCATCCTGGGGCTGCTCCGCCCGCCGGGACGGGTGACCGGGGGCGAGATACGCTATCAGGGGCAGAACCTGCTGGAGCTGAGCGAAAAGCAGCTGGATGCCATCCGGGGCTGTGAGATCGCCATGATCTTTCAGGACATCATGTACAGCCTGAACCCCGTCCTCTCCATCGGCACGCAGCTGACGGAGGTCATTCGTCGCCATCTGCGCTATGACCGGACGCAGGCCCGCCGCCTGGCGGAGGAGCTGCTGCGGAAAACCGGCATCCCGCAGGCGGAGACCGTGCTGCGCAAGTATCCCCATCAGCTCTCCGGCGGACAGCGGCAGCGGGTCATGATTGCAATGGCGCTGGCCTGCAAGCCCCGGCTGCTCATCGCTGACGAGCCCACCACGGCGCTGGACGTGACCATCCAGCTGCAGATCATGCAGCTGCTGCGGCAGCTTCGGGACGAGACGGGCATGGCGATTCTGCTCATCACCCACGACATCGGCGTGGTGGCGGAGATGGCGGATCGGGTGGTGGTGATGTACGCGGGTCAGTGCGTGGAGCGGGCGGACACCCGTCAGCTGCTGGAGGCGCCGGCGCATCCCTACACCCGGGCGCTGCTCCGGGCCGTGCCCGGCATCCGTGATGACAGGAGCCGGCGGCTGATGTCCATTCCCGGCGCGGTGCCGGAGCGCTATGACACGATGGAGGGCTGCCGGTTTGCGCCGCGCTGCGCCTGCGGGGACAGCTGCAGCCGCTGTGCGCGGCGTCTGACGGTGGCGGAGGGACACGAGGTGCTGTGCTGTGAGGCGGCGGTGAGGGGGCTGGAGAGCCATGGAGCGTGAACGGGAGCCCATTCTGGAGGTGCGCGGGCTGAGCAAGCGCTATACCGAGCATGACGGCAGGCGCCTTCTGGGCATCGTCAGCAATCAGGCCGTCCGGGAGGTCAGCTTCACCATCCGCAGCGGCGAGACCTTCGGCATCGTGGGGGAGTCGGGCTGCGGCAAGTCCACGGTGGCGCGGCTGGTGATGGGGCTGGAGCGGCCCGACGCGGGCAGCGTGACCTTCCGGGGCACACGGATCAGCGGCCTGCCGGAGCGGCGGCTGCGCGCCCTGCGGCCCCGGTTTCAGATGGTGTTTCAGGACAGCGGCTCCAGCCTGAACGGTCGCAAGCGGGTGGCGGACATCCTGCGGGAGCCCATGGTGTATCACGGGCTCGTGTCCCGCAGGGAGGCCCCGGCGCGGGTGGACGAGCTGCTGGAGATGGTGGGCCTGCCCGCCGGTGCCGGCGAACGGTACCCGCATGAATTCTCCGGCGGTCAGCGGCAGCGCATCTGCATCGCGAAGGCCCTGTCCCTGTTGCCGGAGCTGATCATCCTCGATGAGCCGGTCAGCGCCCTTGACGTGTCCGTGCAGGCGCAGATTCTGAACCTGCTCCGGGACCTGCAGGCGAGGCTGGGCGTTGCCTACCTGTTCATCGGGCACGGGCTGGGGGCGGTTCACTACATCAGCGACAGGATCGCGGTGATGTACCGGGGGCGCATCGTGGAGACGGGCGACGCGGAGGAGCTGTTCCGCCATCCCGTGCATCCCTACACCCGGGCGCTGCTGGATGCCGCGCCCGTGGCGGACTTTCAGGCCCGGGACAGGGAGCGCATCGTGCTCCGGGGCGAGGTGGGTCTGGTGGACTGGGACGGCGGCTGCGCCTTCCGGAGCCGGTGCCCCTGCGCCCGCGAGGGCTGCGCGAGGGCATCATGCGACCTGCGGCCCATCGCGGCGGGAAGCGGTCACGAGGCCGCCTGCCCCATGGGCGCGTCGGGAGAGGAGCGGGCAGAATGAAGCGCTATGTGATCCGGAAGCTGCTGATGGCCCTGCCCGTGCTGCTGGGCATCACGCTCATTGACTACCTGCTCATGTGCCTGGCGGGGAATCCGCTGGACATGATGGCGGGCCCCCGCATCACCCAGGAGGCCATCGCCTTCAAGGCGGAGAAGCTGGGCCTGGATCAGCCGGTGCTGGTGCAGTATGTGAACTGGCTGGGGCAGGTGCTGCGGGGGAACCTGGGCTATTCCTACAAGAGCTACCAGCCCGTGGCGGATATGATCGCCAGCCACATCGGGCCCACGCTGCTGCTGATGGGCGTATCGCTGGCGGTGGGGCTGCTGATTGCGGTGCCCGCGGGCATCTACAGCGCCGTGCACCGCTACCGGAAGCGGGACTTTGCCGTGGTGACCGCCTCCTTCCTCGGCTCCAGCATTCCGGGCTTCTTTCTGGCGCTGATTCTGATCTACATCTTCACCGTGCGTCTGGGCTGGCTGCCCTCAAGCGGCATGGCGACCCCCGGCACCGGCGGCGATTTCGCGGACGTGGCCCGTCATCTGGTTATGCCGGTGACGGTGCTGGCGCTGTCCATCGCGGGGAGCAACGTGCGCTACATCCGCTCAGCGATGCTGGAGATTCTGGAGATGGACTACCTGCGCACCGCCCGCGCCAAGGGCATGGGCCGCTTTCTGGTCATCAGCCGGCACGCGCTCCGGAATGCGCTGCTGCCCATCGTCACGGTTATCGGCATGCAGATTCCCACCCTGTTCGGCGGCGCGGTGATCGTGGAGCAGATCTTCTCCTGGCCCGGTCTGGGGCTCATCGCCATGAATGCCATCACGGGCCGGGACTACCCGGTCATCATGGGGGTCTGCCTGCTGTCCGCGGTGGTGGTGCTGGCGGCGAACCTGCTCACCGACATCGTCTATGCCCTGGTGGATCCCACCATCAAATACTGAGCCTGCAGGGCCCCTGCAGAAAGGCGGCGCGTTCATGAACTCCCATCTGGCGATCGTATTCCGGCGCTTCCGGAAGCATCGGCTGGCCACGGTCAGCCTGGCCGTCCTGCTGGTGGTCTCGCTGCTGGCGGTGCTGGCGCCGCTCATCGCACCCTACAGCCCCACCCGGGTCACCGGCGGATTCTCCAAGCCCCCGGACGCGGCCCACTGGCTGGGCACCGACCAGATTGGGCGGGACATGCTCAGCCGCCTGCTCTACGCCACGCGCATCTCCCTGCTGGTGGGGGCGCTGGCGACGGTCATCTCCACGGTCATCGGCGTGGTGCTGGGGCTGCTGGCGGGGTACTGCGGCGGCTGGGTGGATCATGCCATCATGAGCTTCACGGACATGGTCATGTCCTTCCCCTACATCCTGCTGGTGCTGGTCGCTGCCGCCATCTTTGAGCCGGGGCTGTGGAGCATCATCCTCATTCTGGGGTTCGTGGACTGGCCCGGCGTGACTCGGCTGGTGCGGGGCAACGTGCTGTCGCTGCGGGAAACGAACTTCTTCCGCAGCGACATCGTCGCCGGCATGCCCCGGCGCTACATCCTCTTTTCCGAAATCCTGCCCAATACCATCGCGCCGGTGCTGGTCTATGCCACCAGCGTGTTCGCCATTTCCATGCTCGACGAGGCGGAGCTCAGCTTTCTGGGCATGGGCGTGCAGCCGCCGGTGCCCTCCCTGGGCAACCTGCTCAACGGCGCCGAGTCCATCACCATCCTGACCGGGAAGCCCTGGCTGTGGCTGCCGGCGGGCATCATGATCATCCTGCTGGTGCTGTGCATCTACTTCGTTGGCGATGCGCTGCGCGACGCGATGGATCCCCGGAACGACGGCATCTGACGGGCTATGGCCCCGACAGCGGAGGTGCGCGATGAAAAACGTGCTGAACTACGAGAGCAGCGAGTACGACTGCGGCCCCACGACCCTGACTAACGCGCTGCGCTACCTCTTTGAGCGCTGCGACATTCCGCCGGAGCTGCTCAAGGCGATTGCCCTGTACACCCTGGATGCCTACAACGAGGAGGGCGAAACCGGCAGAAGCGGTACCTCCGCCATGGCGATGCAGTTCCTCGCCAGCTGGTTTGAGCAGTTCGGACGGTGCAAAAAATTCCCGATCTCTGCCAGCTTCCTTCTGGGCGAGCAGGTTCGGGGTATCCCAACAGCCACATCGTCGGCTGTCTGCAGCAGGGCGGCGTGGCGGTCATCCGGTGCTGGCTGGGCGGGGACGGGCACTATGTGCTGCTGACCCGGGCCCTGGGGGAGCGCATCGGTCTGTTTGACCCCTACGCGGTGCATCCCCGGGCGTTTCCGCCGGAGAAGCTGCGGGGACAGGGCATCGAGCTGGTCGAGGATCAGCCCGGCGTCCTGAATCGGCTGGTGCGCATGGAGGTGCTGGACGCGGACGGCAGGGACAACTACAACATGGGCGACTTCTCCGTCCGGGAGGCCATGCTGCTCTACAATCAGCTGACAAGGCAGACCGAGGAGCGAACCGTGGAGTACATGATCTGATTCCCGGTCACGCCGGGTCGGTGATGCCGTTTTTGGCGAGCCCCTCCCGGAAGGCCTCCGGCAGCGGGGCGGTGAAGGTCATGCGCTCGCCGGTGGATGGATGGGTGAAGGACAGGCTGTAGGCATGCAGCATCAGGCGGGGCACCCGGGCGCCCCGGTCGCTGCCGTAGATGGGATCGCCGCACACCGGGTGACCGATGTGCTTCATATGAACGCGAATCTGATGGGTTCGCCCGGTGAGGATGTGCACATCCAGCAGGGCACAGGCCCGCCCGGTCTGCAGGATGTGCCATTCGGTGATGGCGGCGCGGCCCTCCGGGTCCACGGCCATTTTCTTTCTGTCCTTTTTGCTGCGGGCGATGGGCGCTTCGATGCGCCCGGAGGATTCCCGGGGAATGCCGTCCACCAGCGCCCGGTAGTGCTTCTCCATCTGCCGCTCCTGCAGCTGACGGCTCAGGGACAGCTGCGCAGCGTCGTTCTTGGCGACCAGCAGCAGCCCGGAGGTGTCCTTGTCCAGCCGGTGGACGATGCCGGGGCGCAGCTCGCCGCCGATGGAGCCCAGATGCTCCAGATGATGCAGCAGCGCGTTCACCAGCGTGCCGTCCTCGTTGCCCGCGGCGGGATGCACCACCATGCCGCAGGGCTTGACCACCACCGCCAGATCCTCGTCCTGATAGAGGATTTCCAGCGGAATGTCCTCCGGCTGCGGAACGGCGGGCCGGGGGGCGGGCACGGTCAGGGTGACGGTCTGCCCGGCCCGTGGCCTGGCGCCCGCCTTGCGCTCGACCTGCCCGTCAACGGTGCACTGGCCCTCCGCGATGAGCTGGGAAACGCGACTGCGGGTGAGGCCGGTGGCCTCCGCCAGCAGCTGGTCGATGCGGCGCCCGTCGGCGGGCAGGGTGTGAAGCGTGGGTTCGGATGTACACATGGTATCATGCTCCTGTTTGCGTCTTGGAAATCGGTTATCCGGTCAGGTGTCCGTCACGGTCGATCGGCGGGGGAGGTGGGCGGCGAAGCGGCGGGCTTTTCATCGGCGGGATGCCGGGGTGCCCATTCATCCGGGCGGCGCAGCAGCGACCAGGCCATCAGCACGCAGCCGACGGTCAGCGCGGCGTCCGCCACGTTGAAGATGGCGAACTTCATGAACAGCACCTCGAGCATGTCCACCACATAGCCCCGCAGCAGCCTGTCCAGCGCGTTGCCCAGCGCACCGCCCAGCATGAGCATGGCGGCGGTGCGGGACAGGGGCCCCAGGCGGTAGCGGCGCAGCAGAAGCCAGCCGAGCAGGATGCACACAAGGCTCAGCAGCCCCAGCAGCCAGGTCTGTCCGCTGAACAGGCTGAAGGCCATGCCGGTGTTCTCGGCATAGCGGAGCCCGAGGATGCCGGGCAGGAGCGTCACGGGCTCCCGCAGCCCCCGGGCCAGGTGCTTGGTGACGGCATCCGCCAGCAGCACCAGCACGGCAATCGGATAGGCTCGCTTCATGACATATCACTCCATTCTGCGCTGCACGAACTCCACGATCTCCACCAGGAAGTTGCCGATGATGGGCAGATTCTGCTGCGCCAGCCGCTGCAGGATCAGCACGATGACGGCTCCCAGCAGCGTGAAGCCCACCGCCATTCCCGCGCCGCGCAGCAGTCCCGCCAGAAACTGGGTACGGATGAAGCGCTTCCGGTCGTCCAGATAGCGGAGGTAGTCCGGCAGGCGCATTCTCTCCAGCGCCGCCAGATACTCCTCCATTCTTTTCGCCATTTCGGTGTTCCATTCCTTCATTGTGGAGCCCTCCCAGCGGGATTCGTATGGGGGATAGTATGGTTCATCGGGCGCGGAAACATGCGGCGGCCCGGGTTTGACGCGTTTGTGACGGGCTTTCCCTTGACGGCACCGGGCCGGGATGTTATACTATAGGACGGAAGGGATGGGCCGGGGCATGCGCGCCGGGTCCCGACGCGATGACCGGCACGGCGGAGCATTCGCCGCGTCCGCTGCGAGGATGTATGAAGAAGAAGGCTGGGAAGGTTCTGAATTTCGTGCTGATTTTCGGCACGCTGCTCATTGTGCTGCTGGTGGGGATCAATGGACAGGAGATGGGCGCGGCGGTGGAGGCCATGCGCTCCATGGGCGGGCGCTGGATTGTGCTGGCGCTGGCGGCCTACGCGCTCTTTGGTGCCGGGGATGCCTTCAGCCTGTGGTTTTTCCTGCGGCGTCAGGGCTGCAGGGTGCCTTTTCTGTACCTGCTGTTTGTCGCCAATGCGGGACTGTACTACTCCAACATCACCCCCGGCGCCTCCGGCGGGCAGCCCATGCAGATCTACTACCTGCACAAGAAGGGCGTGCCCCTGGGCCTGGCGTCCTCCGCGCTGGTGGTGCGCTTTTTCTCCTTTCAGGCGATGCTGTCGGTGATTGCCACGGTGCTGTGGATTGGTCACGGGCCGTTCATGGCGGAGCAGATCGGCAGTCATATGTGGATTCTCATCGTGGGCTATGTGTACAACATCGTGCTGGTGATCGGCCTGCTGCTGGTGGCGCTGAAGAAGGGCATCGTGCGCTTCTTCATCAACCTGTTTGTGAAGATCGGCGTGCGGCTGCGCCTGGTGAAGGATCCGGCGGCGTCCACCGCCAAGTGGGAGGATGCGCTGAACACCTTCCATGACAGCATTCTGCTGCTCAAGGGCCATCCGCTGGACCTGGCGGTGCAGCTGGTGGCGGGCGGCGCGCAGCTCATGTGCCTGATGACCGTGCTGTACTTCATCTACTGCGGTCTGGGGCTGGAGGGCGTCACCTACGGGCAGCTGATGGCGATGGACGTGGCGCAGTACGTTTCCGCCGCCTACATCCCCACCCCCGGCGCCTCCGGTGCGCAGGAGGTGTCCTTCTCCATGTACTTCGGCGGCATCTTCCCCGATGGCATCCGCCTTGCGGCGCTGCTGCTGTGGCGGTTCTTCACCTACTACCTGTCCCTGCTGGTCGGCGCGCTGATTACCGTCGGCTACGGCTGGCGCGTGGGCAAGGGGCGGAAGGCCATCATGGAACGCCCGAAGGACGCATAATTGTCATATTTTCTTCACAAATTTGTGGCATCAGGCAGGAATTCGGGAGACGGACGGAGAATCCCTTGGAAGAAGGCGGTAGGACAGGCCATTTTTGGCAACCCGGGAAGAAACGGGGGCTGTCATCCGTTCTTATTGAAGCAATCAGACCTTGCGAAAGGCAGGTGCCTTCCCATGAGGAAAGCAGATGGGAAAAGGAACAACGGTATGAGGGCCAGACCGCTGGTGGCGGTGGTGGTGGTGACGGTGCTGCTGGCCGCGGCGGCCGTCGGCTGCTGGTTTGGTGCGCGCACCATCGACCACTACCGGGAGAACGCGCTGGACATCGCCCAGATGGAGGTGTCGGAGCGCAACGACAAGCTGGCGGAGCAGTACGCCCGGGAGATGGCGGACTATCAGCGCGAGGTGGAGGCGCGGGCCGGTGCCAACGCCGCGTGGCCCACGCCCGTGGGTCAGGGCTGGGAGGTCGTCAACCTGACCAACTATCCCCTGGAGAACGCGCAGACCGTGACCATGACCCGGCAGGAGGCCATGTACGGTGGTATGCTGCTGGTGAACGAGTGGCATTCCCGCCCGGATGACTTCTCCGAGAATTCCCTGGTGAACGTGTACACCTACACGAAGAACCTGGGCAATTCCCTGAGCGTGCGTGACAACAGCATCCGCCTGTTCCCCGAGGCGGCGGACGCGTTCTATGCCATGATCATGGGCGCGGGCGAGGCGGGCTACAACTACAAGTACTACGTGCTGCAGAACGCCTACCGCTCCTGGGATGAGCAGAACGAGCTGTTCCAGAACGCGCTGAACAAGTACCAGAGCAGCTACTCCGGCGATGCGCTCATCGCCCGCGCCAAGCGGGATGTGAACTATCCCGGCACCAGCTCCTACAACTCCGGCACCACGGCGCAGATCATCCTCTACGAGTACAAGAACACCGAGGTGAACAACAAGGTGTTCTTTGAAAGCCCGGAGGGACTGTGGATCTATGACAACAGCTGGAAGTACGGCATCGTGTTCCGCTTCCCGCTGGCGGACTACCCGGTGGCGGGCACCACGGACAAGAGCTACAAGACCGGCGTCAGCACCAAGCTGCAGACCTTCAACTATGTGGGCAAGGGCAACGCCGCCGCCATGCACGTGCTGGATCTGTGCATGGAGGAGTATGTGGAGTACCTGATGGAGCATCCCCACATCGCCGTGTTTGAGAACGGCACCCTGCGCTATGAGATCTACCGCCAGTATGTGGGCGACGCCGACACCTTCAACGTGCAGGTGGTGGGCAACGGCAACGTGCGCTCCCGCTCCACCAGCCTGGACAATATGGGGTATGTGATCACCGTGTTTGCGTACTGAATGCCAAGCCGAAGGACAGTCGGGCACAGGTAAGCAGGATAAAGGAGCCTCCGCAGCTGCGGGGGCTCCCTTTCGTTCTGTCCGGGGGTTTTCTGCCGGAATCAGACGGCACCCTGGGCCATCATGGCCTCGGCGACCTTCAGGAAGCCGGCGATGTTGGCGCCCGCCACATAGTCACCGGGCGTGGCGTACTCGCGGGCAGCCTCGTCCACCTTCTGGAAGATGTTCTCCATGATGGTCTTCAGCTTGCCGTCCACCTCCTCGAAGGTCCAGGACAGACGCTGGCTGTTCTGGCTCATCTCCAGCGCGGAGACAGCCACGCCGCCGGCGTTGGCGGCCTTCGCGGGAGCGAACAGCACGCCGGCCTGCTGGAAGGCCGCGGTGGCCTCCAGGGTGGAGGGCATGTTGGCGCCCTCGCCCACGGCTTCCACACCGTTGGCAATCAGCGTCCGGGCAGAGGCCTCGTCGATCTCGTTCTGGGTGGCGCAGGGCAGGGCGATCTGGCAGGGGATGGTCCAGATGCCGGCGCAGCCCTCATGATAGGTGGCGGTGGGCACGGCGCTGACATACTCCTTGATGCGCTTGCGCTCCACTTCCTTCAGCTGCTTCACCACGTCCAGCTTGATGCCGTCGGGGTCGTGGATGTAGCCGTTGGAGTCGCTCATGGCGACCACCTTGCCGCCCATCTGGGTGATCTTCTCCACCGCGTAGATGGCGACGTTGCCGGAGCCGGAGACCACCACGGTCTTGCCGTCGATGGTGCGGTTGTTGGCATCCATCATGGCCTTCACCAGGTAGCACAGGCCATAGCCCGTGGCGGGGGTGCGGCCCAGGGAGCCGCCGTAGGTCAGGCCCTTGCCGGTCAGCACGCCCTCATAGAGGCCGGTGATGCGCTTGTACTGACCATACAGGAAGCCGATCTCGCGACCGCCCACGCCGATGTCGCCGGCGGGCACGTCCACGTCCGCGCCGATGTGGCGGTACAGCTCGGTCATGAAGCTCTGGCAGAAGCGCTGCACCTCGTTGTCGCTCTTGCCCTTGGGGTCGAAGTCGGAGCCGCCCTTGCCGCCGCCGATGGGCAGGCCG
>JAEDKS010000263.1 GCA_016295665.1 Clostridia bacterium | reverse complement strand
TCAACCTTTTCCTGAAATTATCATCATGTTTTTTCTGCCTTTTTTTCGCCCAGCCACCACAAAAAAGCGGCGGAAGCCAGCGTCCATGCGCCGGATTCCGCCGCTGTTTTCCGTTTTCAACCCGCATGAGAAAAGGAAGCGTCAGCCCCTCGGCTGTCCGCTTCCCTGGGATGTCCGTCCGTGTCCGGGTTACTCGGCCCCCTCCAGCCGGCGCTGACCGTCCGCGAGGCGGCGCAGGGTCTCGTCCCGGCCGAGGAGGTAGGCGATTTCGATGGCGCCGCCGGGGGTGCTGGCCTGACCGCTGATGGCGATGCGCAGGGGCCAGAGCACGGCGCCGTTCTTCATGCCGCTCCCGGCGATCGCCGCCATGAGCGCGTCATGCAGGTTGGCTTCCGTCCAGTCGCCGATGCCCTCCAGCACGGGCTTCACGAGCGCAAGGGCCGTGCGGGCGACCTCGGGGTTGGTTTTCATCTTCTTGTGGGTGTACAGGGCCACGTCGTAGCCCGGCAGCGCCGCCAGGAAGCGCACCATGTCGGGAATCTGGTTGAACACCTCGGTGCGCTCCTGCATCAGCTCCGCCAGGCGGGCGTAGTCGATGCCCTTCCCCGCCAGCACCTGATCGAACCAGGGGGTCGCCATTTCGAGGTACTTCTCCCTGGGCAGGCGGCGGATGTACTCGAAGTTGAACCAGGTCAGCTTGTTGATGTCGAAGATGCCGGGAGCGTTGTTGAGGCGGTGGACATCGAAGGCGTCCACCAGCTCATCCATGGTGAAGAACTCCTGCTCGGTGCCGGGGTTCCAGCCCACGAGCACCAGATAGTTGACGATGGCCTCGGTCAGGTAGCCCTTGGAGACGAAGTCGGAGTAGTAGGCGTCGCCGTCGCGCTTGCTGAGCTTGTGCTGGGCATCGCGCATGACGGTGGTCAGGTGGATGTACTGGGGCTTCTCCCAGCCGAAGGCGTCGTAGAGGTAGTTGTAGCGGGGCGTGGAGGACAGGTATTCCACGCCGCGCATGACGTGGGTGATGCCCATCAGGTGGTCGTCGATGACGTTGGCGAAGTTGTAGGTGGGCATGCCGTCCTGCTTGATGAGCACCATGTCATCCATGGTGTCAGCGTTGCGGAAGGTCATGTGCCCGAACACCAGGTCATCGTAGCTGGTTTCGCCCTCGGTGGGGGCGTTCATGCGGATGACGTAGGGCACGCCCGCGTCCAGCTTCGCCTGTACTTCCTCGGGGGACAGATGCAGGCAGTGCTTGTCGTACTTGAACACGCCGCCCGCCGCCTCCGCCGCGTGGCGCCTTTCGTCCAGCTCCTCCTTGGTGCAGAAGCAGTAGTAGGCGTGCCCGCTCCTGACCAGCTGCTGGGCGTAGGGCAGATAGAGCGCCTTGCGCTCGGACTGGATGTAGGGCCCCACGGGGCCGCCCACGTCAGGCCCCTCGTCCCAGTTGATGCCGCAGCCCCGGAGGGTGTCATAGATCACCTCGGTGGCGCCGGGCACGAACCGCTCCTGATCGGTGTCCTCGATGCGCAGGATGAATTTGCCGCCCATCTTCCGGGCGTACAGGTAGTTGTACAGCGCCGTCCGCAGCCCGCCCAGGTGCATGAAGCCCGTGGGCGACGGCGCGAATCTCGTGCGAACCTCTTTGTTCATGGTTATTTCCTTTCTCTGTGCCATATCAGCTGTTCCTGAACCACGGCATCAATTTGCCGGCAGACGTTGCCAAAGCTCTTGTCAACCTCCCGGTTCGTGAAGCGTATCACGCGCAGACCATACTGTTCCAGCCTATCCGTCCGGGCTTCATCCCGCAGATGTCCCTCCCGCGTGAAATGCGGCGCCCCATCCAGCTCAATCACCAGCCTTGCCTGATGGCAGTAGAAGTCCACAATGAACTGGTCGATGGCCTTCTGCCGCTGAAACCGCATCGGATACTTTGCCAGAAAGTCATACCACAGATGCTTCTCCTGCGGTGTTGCCTCCCGGCGCAGCTCCTTGGCAATCGGGATGAGCTTGTGATAATAGTCAAGCGACATCGCGGCAACCTCCTTGAAGGGGGTGAATGCCCATGCGTTCGGGGTATCACTCCCTCAGTCACCTTCGGTGACAGCTCCCTCGGAGAGGGAGCCTTTTGGGTTGGGAGAGCGGCTTTCGGGGGGAGTTGAGGTTGGTGGGAGCCGGTGGGGTTCTCCATCTGTTACAGGGAGGTACCACTCCCTCAGTCACTTGGGGAACCACTCCCTCAGTCGCCTGGGGAACCGCTCCCTCAGTCACCTTCGGTGACAGCTCCCTCGGAGAGGGAGCCTTTTGGGCAGGGAAAGTAACGCTCCGGGTTTGGTTGGGTGAAGCGGTCAAGTAACAGGCCCCGCCCCCAAGG
>JAEDKS010000262.1 GCA_016295665.1 Clostridia bacterium | reverse complement strand
CCACCATGGCGTTCATGTACTCCATGTCATGGCGGTCGTTCACCCAGTAGGTGATTTCGATGGGATCCTCAGCCAGCGCGGCGGGGGCGATGCACAGCACCGTCGCCATCATGGCCAGAGACAGGACCAGGGCCAGGAGCTTCTTCATGGATAGCTTCCTCCTTCAGTTTTTCAGCCCGGAGCGCGGATTGCCTTGGCATGCGCTCCGTATCTGGCTCTTATTTTACCATTGCTGACATGTTTAGAAAACAACCGCTTTTATGGTATATGTAACATTTTCTGTGATATTTTTTGGACAAGCCGGTGGGATCCATCGAAAATGTCCCTCCGGGGCTCAGTTCCGCACGTCCTCCAGGGCTACGTCGGGGCGGGTGTTCATGCGCCGGGGCGTGACGGACAGGCCCGTCAGCGTGAGGCCATCCACGTGCCGGGCGTACACCCCGCAGGCCGGCACATCGCCATAGGCGTTGCTCTCCGGGTAGTCAAAGAGCAGCTCGTCCACCTTTTCCGGCAGGGAAAGCCTCTCCTCGTTGTCCCGGTAGACCATGGTCAGGTCGCGGATGACGATGCGCTCCAGGGCCCGGCGCACGGCGATCTCCCCGGGCAGGGCGCTCTCGTAGCCGGTGATGATGCAGGGCAGCTCACAGTCGTGCGCCGTAACCCGGCTGATGCGGATGTTCCGGATGTGCCCGCCCCAGAAGCGATCCTCCGGGTTCTCCGAGTAGGGGAGACGGTAGCGGTTGCGGCGGTTCAGGGCGATGTAGAGGGGGCACAGCACCTGTCGCATGGTGATGTTCTCGATGGACACGTCCTCCAGCACGGTGCCGTCGCAGCTCTCCAGGCTGATGCCGCTGACGCTGCCGGGGTAGATGTCCGGCAGCAGGAAGGCACAGTCCTCCACGCGCACATGGCGGATGTCGCTGCCGGTTTCCGTGCCGACCTTGAAGGCGTTCATCACCGTCAGCACCGTGCAGCGCCGGACGGTGATGTCCTCCATGCTCCGCCCGGAGAAGGCTGGGTTCTTGAGCACGATGCCGTCGTCGGCACAGCTGACGAAGCAGTGATCCACCAGCGCGTGGCTGGTGGCCCCCAGGTCGATGCCGTCGGCGTTGGCGACGTGGCGGTTGTCGTTGATGACCACATCGCGGACGGTGACGTGGTCGCAGCGATCCACATGCAGCGTCCAGCTCATGGACGCCTCCAGGATGATGTTCTCGAACCGGATTTCCCGGCTCTCCTGTACCCATACCATGGCGGAGGGGCGGCGCAGGTTGGGCTTG
Source organism: Clostridia bacterium (assembly GCA_016295665.1). GTDB lineage: Bacteria > Bacillota > Clostridia > Christensenellales > Aristaeellaceae > HGM11604. Next base: position 1,116 of record JAEDKS010000262.1, on the reverse strand, counting down.
CCCTCGCCGTACTTGTCCTCGCTGTAGCGGATGCGGTCGCGGTAGAAGGTGCGCACGGAGCCGGGCACGATGTTGATCTCCCCGGCCTGATCCCGCTGGGGCAGCATGGTCGTGGGGACGGGGGTCAGGGCGGGCTTCTGCCGGGGCTCGTAGACGTACCACTCGCCGCTGCCGCAGATCTTGCCGCCGCCGGTCATGGTCACGTTGCGGGCGTGGTCGATCAGCAGCAGCGCGCCCTGTGAGGACTCGCCCTTCCGGTCGTCCGTGTAGCCCGCCTCGTGGGTCAGCAGCTGCTCCACGTCCCGGCTGGCGACCAGGGCGCTGCCCGGCGCGATGAACAGCGTGCAGTCGGAGGGCAGGCGCACCGTGCCGGTCACATAGCTGCCGCCGTCCACCAGAATGACGCCGCCGCCCTGCCCGGCGCAGGCGCGGCAGCAGTCCGCGATGGCCTGCGTGTTGAGCAGGTCGCGCTCGGGCCTCGCGCCCCAGTCGCGGATGTCAAAGACCGGCAGCTCCGGAAGGGGCTGCCGGGGATGGATGTACTCGTCCCAGGGGATGTCGGGGTAGTAGTCGCCGGGATAGACCGCGCCAAGGGGGGTAGATCGGCCTGTCATAGGTCACGGGAGCATCCTCCTTTTCCGTTCGGTCACCGGCGGGGCTTGCCCGTCAGGTCAGCTGCTCCGGCGCGATGGCGACGGTCAGCAGCTCGAAGGGATGGAAGGCGATGGTCTCGGCGGTGCCCTCCACGTCCTCAAGCAGGTTCATGGTCTCCACCGGGAAGGGGAAGCGGAGGGTGCCGCGGCGCCCGTCCTGCTCACTGAGGCGGAGCACCAGCCGCTGTCCGTCCTCGCTGAGCTTCATGGCCTGCAGGTGCAGCCCGCTGGCGCAGATGCTCTCCCGCAGGCTGTCGGGCATGGACACGGAGGCGCGGCGCAGCGGCACGTTGTACTGCATGGCGGCACCGTTCACCCCGGCGCTGAGGAAGTCACCCTCGTGGGGCAGGATGACATAGCAGAAGTCGTGATGCCCGATGTCGGAGGTGATGTCGGGGCGGATGGTGGCGCGCAGGAGGCTCAGGCTGATCTCGTCCCCCTCCAGACCCACGCCGTACTTGCC
>JAEDKS010000062.1 GCA_016295665.1 Clostridia bacterium | reverse complement strand
CCGCTCTCGACGACGCCAACATCGGCTACTACGCCGACTACCTGAAGGAGTACAGCAGGAGCACCCAGTTCATCGTCATCACCCACCGCAAGGGCACCATGGAGCGCTGCAACGCGCTCTACGGCGTGGCGATGGAGGAGCAGGGCGTCAGCAGGATGGTCAGCGTCAGCCTGCAGGAGTACGAGGAGTGATTCGGTTTTGGGGTTTTCGTGGAAAACCTGTTGATATTCCGGGAAAACCCCAAAGAAATGTCTCCGGGCCCGGTTTTTAACAGGGTTTCGTCATCCACAGGCATTTTTCCACAGGATGTGGGCGCTGTGGACAAGCTTCCCAAAAGGCTTTGATCCCATGAGGAAAATGCCGCTGGATTCAGAAGTGAAGCTCCCAAAACCCGTTTTGCACCGGCAGGAATCAACCAGGGCCGCATCGAATGAAGGAAGGAGTCCCAAAACCGTCCACAGCCCGGGGCGCCTCTGTGGAAATTCATCCACAGATCATCCCCAGCCCCAAAGCCGGATGGCAACGGGCCGGAAGCCACTTTTCAACAGCTTCCACACCCCCTACTACTACTACTGTATTTTATTTAAGATTCCACCAATCTACAAACCGGAATCAGGCGATCCCTTCCGGGCCGCCTGCTCCGGGTATCGGAGGCCTGTCCTCCGGTCAGGAGGTTACTATGCAGTTTACCATGAATGTGTCCGATCTGCTGGGCGGACTGAACACCGTCACCCGTGCCCTGGCGGCGCGCCCGGCAAAGCAGGTGCTGGAGGGTGTGCTCATCAACGCGGAGGGCGACTGTGTGACGCTCACCTGCTCCGACGGCAGCCTCACCATCCAGTCCGAGATCACCGCGGATGTCAGGGAGCCGGGCCGGGTCGTGCTTCCCGGCAAGCTGTTTACCGAGCTGGCGCGCCGTCTGCCCGGCGGCGAGGTCACCATCAAGGTGGGCGACAACCATGCGGCGTCCATCCGCTGCATGTCCTTCCGCAGCAACCTGAGCGGCATGGACGCGCAGGATTACCCGGAGATGGCCCGGGTGGAGGAGGGCACCACGCTGCAGCTGCCCCAGAACCGCCTGCGCGAGATGATCAGCCGGGTGGTGTTCGCCATCGCCACCGATGAGAGCCGTCAGATTCTGACCGGCTGCCTGATGGAGGTCTCCCCGGAGGAGTGCCGCCTGGTGGCGCTGGATGGCTTCCGTCTGGCGATTCAGAAGCTGCAGCAGCACTTTGACCTGCCCGAGGAGCAGCTGCGCATGGTCGTGCCCGGTCGCGTGTTCAACGAGATGAGCAGGATCATGGCGGACGAGGAGGAGCCCTGCACGCTGCTGTTCAACAAGACGCACATGCAGGCCACCTTCGGCAACACGCGCCTTTCCAGCGTGCTGCTGGTGGGCGAGTACATCGACTACCGGAAGATTCTGCCGCCGTCCTTCAAGACCACGGCCAAGGCGAACCGCGAGAGTGTGCAGAACGCCATTGACCGCGCCAGCCTGATGGCACGGGAGGGCAAGAACAACCTGATCCGGATGAGCTTCCGCAACGATCAGCTGTCCATCAGCTCCAACGCGGAGATGGGCGACGTGCTCGAGGAGATGCCCGCCGAGCTGGAGGGCGAGCCTCTTGATATCGCCTTCAACGCCCGCTACATCAGCGATGTGATCCGCAACATCACCGACGACAGCATGTGCATGTGCTTCAACAGCGCGGTCAGCCCCTGCGTGGTGCGCCCGGAAGAGGGCGATCAGTACCTGTATCTGATCCTGCCGGTTCGGGTGTTCCAGTAAGGCCGGAAGGAACGCTGATGCCCCTGCGGCGGATGCGGTCGGTGCGGAGCGCGTATGACGATTGAAACGATCAGGCTGCGGGATTTCCGCAACTATACCGCCCTGGAGATTCACCCCCATCCGGGGGTGAATCTCCTGTTCGGGCAGAATGGCTCCGGCAAGACGAACCTGCTGGAGGCCATTCATTATTGCGCCCTTGGACGCAGCCACCGGACGGGCATGGATCGTGAGGTGGTGCGCAAGGGCGCGGAGATGGGCGCCTGCGGCGTCACGGTGCAGCGGGGAGACGGACGCTGCGAGGTGTCCGTGAAGCTCACCCCCGGCGAAAGCCGAAAGAAGCAGGTGTACATCGACCGGAAGCGCGCCAACCGCCTGTCGCAGCTGATGGGCAGGGTTCAGTGCGTTATCTTCTCGCCGGAGGATCTGCTGCTCGTCCGGGAGGGGCCCGCTGTCCGGCGGCGCTATGTGGACATGCTGCTCAGCCAGCTCTCGCCGGGCTACTTCGTCGCGCTGCAGCAGTACCAGAAGGCGCTGGAGCAGCGCAACGCCATCCTGCGGGAGGCGAAGCGGACGGGAAGCCTGTCCGGCAGCGTGCTGGAAGCGTTTGAAATGGCCATGGCCCAGCCCTGCGAGGTCATCATCCCCATGCGGCGGCGGATGATCGGGCGCGTGGCGGAAATCGCCGGGGAGAAGTACAACGCCATCAGCGGGCGGAGCGGCGAGCGATTCACCATGCGCTACGAAGCCTGTCTCGATACGGACGAGCGCATCGCGCAGCAGGTGCAGGAGCGTCTGCGGCGGGGGAGGCAGGAGGACCTGCTTCGCGGCACCACCGGCTTCGGCATCCACCGGGAGGATGTGCAGCTCTCCCTGAGCGGACGGGAAATGAAGCTGTTCGCCAGCCAGGGACAGATTCGCACGGCGGCGCTGAGCATGAAGCTCAGTCAGATGGAAATATTTAACAAAGAAACCGGTGAGGCGCCGATTCTGCTGTTGGACGACGTGATGAGCGAATTGGACATGACGCGTCGCACCCGACTGCTGCAGGAGATTCAGCACACCCAGACCTTCATCACCTGCACGGACGAGAGCGACCTGGAGGGCTGCCACGAAAGGCGAAGCTACCGGGTCAGTCTTGGGGAGGAAGGACAGGGCTGCGTCAGCGAAATCCATGAGGGTGAAAAGGTGGCAGCCCCCATGGAGGAGGAGCCGGATTTCACATGAGGGAGCATCTGTGGGGCGCCGCAGATGCTTTTTTTCGCCCCTCCGTGAAATCGAAAATGAAGGGACGCTCCGGAAAAATACCCGTCAAAACGGGATCAAACCGGTTTTCAGCGTACAAAACACGCGAAACGCTGAAAATCTGCGGGATTCACGACTTTTATCGTTTATGGAAACATGAAAACCGTCATTCTGCCTTCTTCGATGGATTCCGACTTGTTTCACGTGAAACATTGTAGTATAATGTTGACGAGGTGAGCGGTGTGCCGGTGTGGACGCGGGAGCAGAAAGCAGCGATTGATGCAAGAAATCAAACGATTCTCGTCAGCGCGGCGGCGGGCTCAGGAAAGACAGCTGTGCTCGTGGAGCGAATTGTGCAGCTGATTCGGGATGACTATGAGCTGGACAGAATGCTCATCGTCACGTTCACCCGCGCAGCCGCCAGCGAGATGCGTCAGCGCCTCTCGGTCAGACTGAACCGGGAAGCAAAAAGTGATCCGGTGCGTTTCGGTAGGGCTTTAGATGCTCTGGAGCATACCGACATATCGACCATCCATGCCTTCTGTCAGCGGGTGCTGCGACAGGAGTTTCAGGCCGTGGGCATTGACCCCATGGCGCGGGTCTGCGAGGAGCAGCAGCGGCAGAGCCTGTTTGAGCAGGCCTACCGCGACGCGATGAATGAGCTTCTGGAGGAAGGCGACAGTGACCTGCTGAGCGTGACGTCGCGCTTCGGTCAGCAGGAGCTGCTGGACATGGCCTCGTCACTCTATCGCTTTCTCATGTCCATGCCGGAGCCCTTCGCGTGGCTCGATCAGCAGATGGGCGAGGACTGGCCCGATGACCCGAGAAAGCATCCCTGGTTTGCGGCGCTGCTGGAACGGGTCAAGCTGGAGCTGATGCGCCTGTCCGACCTGCTGGCGGTACAGCAGCAGATGTTTGATGAAGCGGATGCCGTCTATGCCCTGATGCCGACCTTTCAGCAGGATGTGGCGCTGGTGCGGTACCTGCGTGAGCGGGAGAACGACGACGCGGCCCTGATCGAAGCGCTGCAGACCGCGTCCTTTGAGCGGGCCGCCACCTGCCGGAAGCTGACGGAGGAGCAGAAGGCCTGGAAGGATCGGTACACGAAAATCCGGGACGAAATCAAGTCGGTGGTCAAGGAGTGCGGCGAAGCTGTTCAGCTGCAGACGGAGAGCGTATCCGGGGAGATGAAGAACATCCGGGAATCGCTCCGTGGACTCCGGCTGTTGATGCGTCAGCTGCACCTGCACTTCATGCGTCTGAAAAATGAAGCACATGTGCTGGATTTCTCCGACCTGGAGCAGATGACCATGCAGGTACTCTCTATTCCTTCCTGCCGGGAGAAGCTGCAGGAGGACTATGACCACCTGTTTGTGGACGAGTGTCAGGACGTTTCCGCGGTGCAGGATGCCATCATTCAGAACATCCACGGAGAGGGCAGCTGCCTGTTCATGGTGGGCGATGTGAAGCAGAGCATCTACCGCTTCCGCCTGGCGGATCCGACGCTGTTTCTGCACCGGATGAGAACCTTCTCCGATGCGGAGGATGCGGATGAGCGGCGGATTTTCCTGCAGAAGAACTTCCGCAGCCGGGATGCGGTGCTGGATGCCACCAACCGGGTGTTCCGCCGGGCGATGAAGCGACAGGTGACGGAGCTGGACTATCTGCCGGAGGATGAGCTGATCTGCGGTCGTGGAACGCAGCAGGATCCATCGGTGGAAATCCGGCTGATTCGCCGGAACCCGGAGCTGAAAAGCGCCGCTCACAGCCTGGAGAGCGAGACCGACGCCGTGGTGCGCCGCATCCGGCAGCTGCTCACAACGGAATTTGAAGATGGGGATGTGAAACGTACCTACACCTACCGGGACATGGTCATTCTGCTTCAGAAGAAGGCCGGGGTGGGTGCGCGGCTGGCGGAGCTGCTGGAGGAGCAGGGGATTCCCGTGTACTTCGACGGGGCCGACCATTATTTCGAGCTGCCCGAAATCCGCACGGTGAAGGCCATGCTGGAAACGGTGGACAATCCCCTGCAGGATGTGTACTTCCTGACGACGCTGAAAAACCACCCCTTCAGCATGACCGACGGAGAGCTGGCGGACATCCGCAGCTGCAAAACGGGCCGGGGTGTGCCCTTCTGGCAGGCGTTCTCCGCCTGCTGCAGGACGGAGACCCCCACGGGCGCCCGATGCCGGGAGGTTCAGAAGACCATTCAGGAGTGGCGCTTTCTGAAGGAAACCATGCGCCTGTCTGACTTTGTGTGGATGCTTCTCAGGGATTCGGGCTTCTATGCCGCCTGCGGTGCCTACCCCGAGGGGGAGCTGCGGCAGGCGAATCTGCGGCTGCTCTGCCAGCGGGCTGCCGCCTATGAGCAGCAGCAGAATGACGGTCTCTCCGGGTTCCTGAAGATGATTGACCTGCAGATGAGCCAGTCGGAGTCCTTGGGTGCGAAGGTGCTGGGAGAAAACGAGAACCTGGTGCGCATCATGACCATGCACAAGAGCAAGGGTCTGGAGTTCCCGGTGGTATTCTGCATGTGCCTGGGCGAGGGCATGGCGGGGAAAAGCACCGGAAGCCTGAAAATGCACGGCAAGTTAGGTCTCTGCCTGCCCTATGTGAACCGGGAGATGAACATCCGCAGGAGCACCATGGGCGACGAAGCGTTTCAGTTCCGGAAGCATATGGACGAGATGGCGGAGCGGTGCAGGCTGCTCTATGTGGCGATGACCCGGGCAAGAGAGCGTTTGATTCTGACCGGCTGCTACGACGAGGACGACATGAATGTCTGGCGGATGCCGGACGATGCCTGCCGCGTGTGGAGCGCCCGGAGCATGCTGGACTGGATCATGCAGGCGGTCTTTGACGAGGCGGGGGGCCGGGATGTGCCGCCGAATGGCCTGTCCGCGCCGCCCTTTGCGGTGTACCCGGAGCCAGACGAGGGTATCGTTCATCCGGAAAAGCAGCTGGACGACGCGACCACCGCTGCCTGGGTGCAGGAGATCGTGCGGGTTCCGGCGAATCCATCCTCCTTCGGATGGTGGGATCAGCCGGAAAAGCGGGATCACGCTCCCATCAAAACCTCCGTCAGCAGCCTGACGCGACAGCAGGTGCTGCACGACCCCATGCCCCTTTCCGACGAGGACGAGCTCATCGAGGACAAGCGCGTCCCGGAGGAGATTGTAGCGCCGCTGCGCCTCAGCGAGCTGCCGTCGCGCCCCGCCTTTCTGGAGGAGAAGCGCGTGACCGGTGCCGAGAGGGGTACCATCATGCACCGGTTCCTGTCCCTGGCACCGCTGCTGCCCCTGCGCGGGCTGCATGGTTCGGCGCTGATGGATGCCATCCGGCAGGAGGCGGACGCGCTGATGGCAAGCGGCTGCTTCCGACAGAGCGAGATGGATTTGGTGCAGCTGTCCGGCATCGCCGCGTTCTACGAGAGTGACATTGGGCAGCGGATGCTGCAGTCGGAGGAGGTTCACCGGGAGTGGAGCTTCAACCTGCGGCTCAGCGATCAGCGGGTGACGCTGCTGCAGGGTATCATCGACTGCGCGTTTCTGGAGGAGGATGCTTGGGTGCTGGTGGACTACAAAACGGATCGCATCGAGAGCGAGGAAGCCTTCGTGACAAGGCATGAGCGTCAGCTGAACTGGTACGGACTGGCGCTGGAGCGCATCACGGGGAAGCCCGTCCGGGAGATGTGGCTGTATGCCCTGGGAAAGGGCAGGGCCTACCCGGTGGAGAAAAAGCAGGAAGGAATGTGTTTCACGTGAAACAACGGCGCATGGATTATCATCTGCACACGGTGCACTCCTTTGACGGGCGGCAGACGATGCGGGAGCTCTGTGAAACCATGGTGCAGCGGGGCGTGGATGAAATCTGCCTGACGGAGCATATCGAGCCGGGCCACCCGGATCCCACGGTGGATGTGCCGCCCCTGTGGGACGTGTGGCGGCAGGAGATCGCGGAGATGCGCCGGGCGTTTCCCATGCTGACCATCCGGGCCGGCGTGGAGATCGGCGACCGGACACCCGACCGGGAAAGAACGCAGCAGCTGCTGCGGGAGCTGCACCTGGATTACCACCTGCTGAGCCTTCACCTGGTCAACGACGTGGACTGCTACGACGCGGCAAGGTACTATGCGGGCAAGACCCGTCAGCGGGCTTACCGGGACTACATGGAGGCGAAGGCGGAGTCGGTGCTGGCCTGGCAGGACTTTGACTGCGTGGCGCACATTGGCTACGTCTCCCGCTACGCCCCCTACGACAGCGCCGAGAAGGCTCTGCGCTACGAGGACGCGCCGGATGCCTTCGATGCCATCTTCCGCAAGCTGATCGCGGAGGGCAAATGCCTGGAGGTCAACACCTCCGGCTACCGGGACACCGGGGACGACCTGCCCTCCACGGGGATTCTGCGGCGCTATATCGAGCTTGGCGGCGAGCTGTTCACCTTCGGCAGCGACAGCCACGATACGGCAAGGGACTATGAGCGCATTGACGAGGCCCGGGAGCATGTGCGCAGCCTGGGCGGAAAATATCAGGTCAGCTTCCGGAACCGGGAAATGACCATGTACGAGCTGTGAGGTAGCGGGATGAGAAAGGTTGTTATGCTGTCGCTGGACGCTCTGTTCGATCAGGATTTACTGGTTTCACCCGAGGGCGAGGGGCTGTCCGGGTTTCTGAAGGAGTGCGCGGTCTGCACGCAGGTCAAGACGGTGTTCCCGGCGCTGACCTATCCGGCGCATGCCACGCTGATCACCGGCTGTGACCCCATGGGGCACGGCATCGGACAGAACCAGCCCCTTCAGCCCCGGAAGGACAAGCGGGAGCGGATATGGTACTGGGATTCAGCCTGGCTGCGCAAGCCCACCATCTTCGACGCGGTGCAGGCGGCGGGCGGCAAATGCGCCTCGGTGTTCTGGCCCGTGACGGGCCACCTGAAGGCCATCCGGTGGAACATGCCGGAGGTGGCGGCCCTGCCCGGGGAGAATCAGTATGTGAAGATCCTGTCCTATGGCAACCCGGTGTGGATGACGGCCATGGAGTTGCGCTATGGAGCCATGCGGCAGGGCATCCGGGAGCCCATGCTCAGCGATTATGCCACCGCCGTGGTGAAGGATGTGGTGAAGCACCACAAGCCCGACCTGACCTGCGCGCACCTGATTGATCTGGACGATATGCGGCACGGCTTCGGCACCTTCTCGGAGGAGGCGAAGGAGGCCATCGCCCGGCATGGCAGGCGGGTGGAGGAGGTCTGGCACCGGATGCAGGAAACCCGGGGCATGGAGGACGCGCTGCTGGTGCTGGTCAGCGATCACGGACAGGCGGACGTGAACCGCACGGTCTGCCTGGCGGAGGTGCTCCGGGAGGCGGAGCTGGACGGCTTTGTGCAGGTGCAGTCCGGCGGCATGAGCGCTTACCTGTTCGGCGGCGCGGAGGTGCTGGCACAGGCGGCAGCATGGCTGCGGAGCCACGGCGAGGAGGCGGGGGTCAGCCACGTGTACGACCGGGCGGAGCTGGATCGCATCGGCTGCGCACAGGGCCCGGGCCTGGCGGTGGAAGCGGCCCCCGGCGTGGTGTTCGACGACCTGCTGGAGGAGAAGAAGCGGGACAGGGCCACCCATGGCTACGGCCCGGGGCATCCGGCGGAGAACTGCCTGTTCGCTGTCCGGGGGCGGGGCATCCGGGCGGGCGCGGTGCTGCCTGCCATGCCCATGCGGGACGTGGCCCCCACCGTGGCGGGGCTCATGGGCCTCACCATGCCCGCATGCGAGGGCACCGACCACAGCGCTGAGATGCTGGCGGAAAAAGAATGACGCGTGGGTGCCGGGCCAAACGATACGGGATAAACAGAGAAAAACCGATGAAAAGATGGGAAAACCGCCCGGAAGGACGAGGAAAATTTGACAATCGAATCGTTCTATGTCATAATAGAGACGATTGAAGGCAGCAGTCATCGGGGACTGCGCGCGAGGACAGGCCGTGGCGGAGCACGGCGGGACAAAGCAGCCTGACCGGAAGGCCGCGGGGCGGCAGCGGTGAGGTATCGGATGGGGGTGCTCGTTGATGGAGAGAAGGCTTGAGATAACCTATTATCAGCACAGCGGTTTCACCTGTGCCATGGATGATGTTCTGCTGGTATTTGATTACTGGCGGGGGGAGGAGCCGAACGTGCTCCCCGAGGAGGCCGGCCTGAAGGAGGAAACCCTGCGGGCTTACCGGCAGGTGGTGGTTTTTGTCAGCCACAGCCATCCCGATCATCTGGATGAGGTGATCTGGTCCTGGCAGCGGCTGGGCAACGTGACCTATGTCGTGTCCTATGAGCTTCCGCCGGCGTGTACGGGGCTCCGGATGCGCCCCGGCGATGCGCTGCAGCTCTCGGAAAAGCTGGCGGTGCGTGCGTATGATTCCACCGATCTGGGCATATCCTTTGTGGTGGAGCTGGGCGGCTTTACCATCTTCCATGCCGGCGACCTGAACCTGTGGCACTGGCGGGAGGAATCCACCCTGAAGGAGATCGAGAAGGCGGAGGAGGACTTCCATCGGGTCTGTGCGTCGATGACGCGGGAGAAGATCGACGTGGCGTTCTTCCCGGTGGATCCGCGGCAGGGCCGGCTGTACGATGCCGGTGCCAACTACTTCATGCTCTGCTTGAAGCCCCGGCTGATGATCCCAATGCACTTCTGGAACCGCACGGAGGTGGCGGTGGAGTTTGCCAAGCGGAGCCGCTGTCATCAGACGGAGTGTGTTGCCATGACTCGCCCCGGACAGAAGCTGCTGCTGGAGCTGGCGGAGGATGGCTTCATGACCATCCATGTGCTGGCGGCGCCCAAGCCAATGCCCGAGCAGTCCCCGGAGGGAATCAACCGGGTCAGCCTGGCGGGCTATGAAGGCGAGGATCCGTTCATCAACACCGATCTGCCGGTGAAGCTGGACGAGTAATGCACCGCTTTTCCAAAAACAATCCCCAGGGTCTGTGGAAAAGCGTGTGGAAAATGTGGATAACTTCATGGGAAAACCGTGATTTCATCCACAGGTGGTGGATAACCCTGTGGATAACTGTGGAAAACATGTGTATAAACGGGAAAAACCTGTGCAAATCAGCGGAAAAACGGTGGAAAGCGTAAAACGCTGTCCACCGGGGGAAACGGCTGCGGTACAGGGATGGCGTCGCTGCAACAGGGGGTGCGGAAATGATTATTCAGACCGAGCAGGAAGTGCTGCGGGTAGCGCTGGAAATGGAGAAGCGCGCTATCCGGATTTATGAGCGGGCGCTGATGATCGTGGAGGACGAGGAGGTCGCGTCGGGCATTCGCCGCATCCTGCGGGATGAGCGGGGGCATCTGCGCCGCTTTATGGACATGAAAAACGCCCTGGAGGGAAAGCCAGAGCGTGAGAAGCTGCTGCTGCAGTCGGTGGCGGCGGAGATTCTGTTTCCGGGCGGCGTGATGGAAATGGAGCGGGCAAACAGCCTGACCAGCCTGAAGGCGCTGTATGCGTACGCCGCGCAGAGCGAGGAGGACGCGGTCGCCAAGTACAACGACTTCGCGGAGCGCTGTGCCACGCCCGGGGTGCGCGAGGCCTTCCTGGCGGTTGCCCGGGAGGAAGCGCATCACCTCAGCGCGCTGCGCCAGCGGCTGTTATAAGGGCTTGCCGGGAACCTCGTCCAAGTTCACCCGGTCAAAGCAGTCAGAGAGGTAGATGGTGTTCGCCACGGCGACGATGAGGCTGCGGAGCATCTGCTTCTCCCGGGTGTCGGTTTCGCCGATCTGGTCGTAGGTCTCCTTGAGCCCGAAGGTCAGCATCAGCACGTTCTCCAGCTCGTCGCAGAAGTAGTTGTAGGCGATGTCGGGGCTGTAGCGGTTGCGCTGCAGGATGAAAAGCCGCCCGATGTTCTCCATGGTGATGGAGTTCTTGACGACGGTGATGAACAGCAGCCGGGCAATCTGCTCCGTGTCATACTGCTTCTTCACGGGGTTGGGGATATAGCCCTTCTTGACGTAGTTGCTGACCATGGAGGAGGTGATCTCCCCATAGCCCAGCGGTGCCACCGACCGGTTGATGTACTTCACGGTCTGATCCAGATAGAGCCCTACGTCGGGAATCTCCTGGTAGCGCGGCATATGAAAATCCCTGATCGAGGCGGTCATAAACTCATCTCCTCCGTGGGAATGATAACAGAGGAACCCGGAATTGTCAATGAAGTTTTGACAAATTCCTTGACAGGTTTTTGAAAAACTGATATAGTATAGAAGCCGGATCGAACCAAGAGGGTCTGCCGGCACCGAAAGGAAATGGAACAGGTAGAAACAGGAGGACGTCATCGTGCAGCGGAAGATAGTTGCGGATTCCTCCGCGGATACGCTGGAGGTGCCGGGCATGGATTTTGCCTCGGTGCCGCTGAAGGTGATCGCGGGCACCCGAACCTATGTGGACGATGCGAGCACCGACCCCGCCCAGATGATTGAGGAGCTCCACAGCTTCAAGGGCAAGATGGGCACCGCCTGCCCCAGCATCTATGACTGGCAGGAGGCCTTCGGTGAGGCGGAGGAGATCTTCTGCGTCACCATCAGCAGCGCGCTCAGCGGCAGCAACAACGCGGCCCAGATTGCAGCGAAAGACTATATGACCGCCCATCCGGAGCGGCGGGTGTTTGTGATGGATTCCCTGTCCACGGGCCCGGAGATGATGCTCATCATCGAGAAGCTGGCGGAGCTGATCGGACGGGAACTGCCCTTTGAGGACATCTGCCGGGAGATCGAGGCCTATCAGAAAACCACCCGCATCATCTTCTGTCTGCAGTCCCTTCGCAACCTGGCGGCGGGCGGTCGGGTCAGTCCCGCGGTGGCGGCGCTGATTGGCATGCTTGGTATCCGTGTGGTGGGCCGGGGCAGCGAGGTCGGAGAGATCGAGCCCATCGCCAAGTGCCGGGGCGACCGGAAGGCGCTGGCGGAGATCGTGGTGAAGATGAAGGAGATGGGCTACCGGGGCGGCAGGGTCATCATCGACCACTGCCTGAACGAGTCCCTGGCCTCCTCCTTCCGGGAGCTGATCCGTGGTATGTGGGCGGATGCGGACATCATTCTGCGTCCCACCCGGGCCCTGTGCAGCTACTATGCCGAGGCGGGCGGTCTCATCATCGGCTTTGAGACAGCCTGGGCCGGTGCGTGACGGCATCTCCCCTGCTCCGCGTGACGAAAAATTTCCTGATTTCCCGGAAAAGCACTTGACAAGGACAGGCAAACTGTGTATAATACATTTCGTTGCCTGATAAGCCGTGAGGCTTGGCAGCGAAATGAATGGTCGCATGGCTCAGTTGGTAGAGCACATCGTTCACATCGATGGGGTCACAGGT
>JAEDKS010000061.1 GCA_016295665.1 Clostridia bacterium | reverse complement strand
GCGTGCGCTATATGGTGCTGCTCTACCGCGCCCGTGCCGCCGGCGGAAGCCTGATCTCCTCGGCGGAGGGCGAGGTGCGCTGGGTGCCGCTGTCCGGGCTGGGCGCGCTGAAGCTGTCCCATGGGATGCGGAGCACCCTGCGGGTATTCCTGGAGGAAGAAAAGAGCGAGCAGTGGTTTGAGGTGACCGGAAGCGAGTGGCGGGAATCCATTCGCTGAAGGGCCAAACGGATAATGGGATCAAGCAAGACAAGGAGGACAAGCTGATTTGGCAAAGCGTATTGCGGTGCTTGGCACCGGCAGCTGGGGCACGGCGCTGGCACGGGTGCTGGCGAAGAACGGGCATGAGGTGATCGCCTGGTCCGCCATTCCGAAGGAGGCGGAGCAGCTGGACAGGGAGCGCGTTCATCCCAACCTGCCCGGCATGGTGATTCCGGATACCATCCGCTTTACCACGGATATCCGGGAGGCCTGTGAGGCGCAGGACATCCTGCTCTTTGCGATGCCCTCGGTCTATCTGCGGGCAACGGCGGCGAAGGCGCGGCCCTACACCGCCGAGGATCAGACCATCGTGGACGTGGCGAAGGGCATTGAGCCGGACACGCTGCTCACCATGACCGGCGTGATTCAGGACGAGCTGCAGAAGGACGGAAGCCACCGGGGCATCCGTCTGGCGGCTCTGTCCGGCCCAACCCATGCCGAGGAGGTGGCGCTGGATATGCCTACCTCCATTATCGCGGCATGCCGTGACCGGGAGGTGGCGGAGCTGGTGCAGGATGTGTTCATGAACACCTGTCTGCGCCCGTACACCAACACGGACATCCTGGGCGTGGAGCTCTGCGGTGCGCTGAAGAACATTGTGGCGCTGGCCTCCGGCATCTCCGCCGGGCTGGGCTATGGGGACAACTCCCGCGCCGCCCTCATCACCCGGGGCATGGTGGAGATCACGAGGCTGGGTCTCGCCATGGGCTGCGTGGAGCAGACCTTCTCCGGCCTGGCGGGCGTGGGCGACCTGATCGTCACCGCCACCAGCATGCACAGCCGCAACAACCGCTGCGGTCAGCTCATTGGTCATGGCATGACGCCGGCGGAGGCGGTGAAGGAGGTCGGCATGGTGGTGGAGGGCATCAATGCCCTGCCCGCCGCGCTGCAGCTCGCCCGCAGGTATCAGGTGGAAATGCCCATTGTGGACGCGGTGGATGCCATTATCAACCACGGTGCCAACCCCGCCGATGTGGCCCTTGCCCTGATGACCCGCGACCGCAAGACGGAGGACAACCGGTTCTGAAACGAAGGAGGCGTGAGCCATGGAGGCGCTGATGGCGTCGGTCTGCGAGGCCTTTGGCCTTGATGCGGCGGCGTGCCGGTGGGAGGAGCTGTCCGGAGGACACATCAATCGGACGCTCCGGGTGCGCTGCGTTGGGCCGGAGGGCACCCTGCGCGACCTGGTGCTGCAGCGTATCAACACCCGCGTGTTCCGTCAGCCGGAGGAGGTCATGGAGAACATCGTCCGGGTCACGGCGCATCTGCGCAGCAGGCAGCCGGGGGCCCTCACGCTCCGCTACCATCCTGCCCGGGACGGCAGGCCCTTCTTCCGGGACGCCGAGGGCGGCTGCTGGCGGCTGTGCGACTTCGTGCCCTCCGTCAGCTATACGAGCGGCGCCTCCCTGCGGGTGGTGGAGGGCGCGGGCGAGGCCTTCGGCACCTTTCAGCAGCTGCTGGCGGATTTCCCGGCGGATACGCTGCATGAGACGATTCCGGGCTTCCACCATACCCCCTCGCGCTATGAGCAGCTGATGCAGGCTGCGGAGCAGGATGCGGCGGGGCGCGCGTCCTCCGCGAGGGAGGAGCTGGCGTGGCTGCAATCCGTGCGGGAGGAGGCCTGCCGCCTGTGCGCGATGCAGGCGCGGGGCGAGCTGCCCCTGCGCGTCACCCATAACGATACCAAGATTGCCAATGTGCTGTTTTCCGAAGCTTCGGGTCGACCGCTGATGGTGATCGACCTGGACACGGTGATGCCCGGGCTGGTGGCATACGACTTTGGTGATGCCATCCGAACCGCCGCCTGCACCGCGCCGGAGGACGAGCGGACGCTGTCCAGGGTCAGCCTCGATATGCCCCGCTACGCGGCCTTTGCCCGGGGCTTCCTGTCCCGGACGGCGGCGCGCCTGACCCGTGCGGAGCTGGAGACGCTGCCACTGGGCTGCCTGTCCGTGACGGTGGAGCAGGCGGTGCGCTTCCTGGAGGACTATCTCCGGGGCGACGTCTACTACCGTATCAGCTGCCCGGAGCACAACCTGATCCGGGCGCGCTGCCAGATCGCGCTGGCAAAGGATATGCAGGCGCGGCTGGGGGAGATGGAGCAGGTGCTTATTCCATGGCGGAGCGCATGAAGAAAGCCTGCCGCAGACCCGCATGGGCCCCGGCAGGCTTTTTCCATTACCAGCGCTTCCTCAGCTTGGGGCACTTCTCGTGCAGCAGCGTCAGAATCTTTTCCCGCATGTCATCGGTCATCTGGTTCTTGGGGATCATCAGGAAGTTGTTGCGCTTGGTGAAGCAGGCGATGCAGGCATCGGTCTCCACCATGCTGACGATCAGGCTGTAGGCGAGGGTGCGCTCGGAGCCGGTCGTGTGGTTGAACAGCTTGACGTTCTCGGCGCCGAAGGTCAGCAGCACGTCGAAGCCGCCGCTCTGCAGCTCGGGATGGGACTTGAAAATCCGCTTGATGCTGGTCTTCTGATTGCGCAGATACAGGAAGATGAGCAGCCCGCCGAACAGCACCATCCAGATGATGTTGGCCCAGTTCCGGGTGGTGACGGTGGTCACCACCATGCTGATCTCATAGCCCACGAACAGCACCAGCAGAATGATCTTGAACAGCGGCGGCAGCAGGTACTTCCGCAGCGACTGATACACCTTGTCGTCGATGCAGCCGGGCAGGTTCAGGGTTTGGGTCAACGCTTCACTCATGCTCATCCTTCTTTCTCGGTTCGGATTCGTCCTTGCCGATCTGACGATCCTCGGCGGCTTCCTCCTCCTGCGGCGGCAGCTTGCTGACCAGCGCGCTCTCCACGCGGTGGTCGGCGATGATCTCCACCTGGATGTGCAGCCCGTCCACATCCACCGTGGGCGTGGAGCCGTCCCTGGGGATGGTGGTGAACTGGCTGAAGACCAGACCGCTCAGGGTGTCGTAGTCCTCC
The DNA here is from genome assembly GCA_016295665.1 of Clostridia bacterium. Taxonomy (GTDB): domain Bacteria; phylum Bacillota; class Clostridia; order Christensenellales; family Aristaeellaceae; genus HGM11604. The sequence continues at coordinate 9,189 of JAEDKS010000061.1, read as the reverse complement.
TCCAGCGAGAGCTCCACATCCAGCGCGTCGGCGATGTCCTCCAGCGCCGTGCTGCCGGAGATGCGCCACACGCCCTCGTCCACCAGCGCGATGTCGGGCTTGGCCTGCGGGTCGAACTCGTCGTAGATGTTGCCCACGATCTCCTCCAGCAGGTCCTCCATGGTCACGATGCCGCTCATGCCGCCGTACTCGTCCACGACGATGGCCATGTGGATCTTCCGGGTCTGCATGTCGCGGAACAGCGCGTCAGCCTGCACGGTCTCGGGCACGAAATACGCCTCGCGCAGCAGCGCCCGAAGCGGACGGGGATGCTCCTGATGGGCATCCAGCAGGAAGTCGCGGGTGTTCAGGATGCCGATGATGTCGTCAATGTCCTCCTCGTAGACGGGGAAGCGGCTCAGACCGGTATCCAGAATGATGTTGACGATCTGGTCGTGGTCGGCATCCACGGGGATGCTGGTCACGTCGATGCGGTGGGTCATGACATCCTCGGCGCTCCGGTTGTTGAACTCGAAGATGTTCTCGATCATTTCCTTCTCGGTTTCCTCGATGGCGCCGGATTCACCGCCCATGTCCACCATGGCGCGGATCTCCTCCTCGGTGACCTCCTCGGGGCCGGCATCGGGGTCGAAGCCTGCCAATCGCAGCAGCGCACGGGTCAGGACGCTGTTCAGCCATACTGCGGGGCGCAGCACGGTCGCGGTGATGCGCAGGGCGGGCAGGGTGACCCGGGCAGCGCGCTCGGGCTGCTGCTCCGCGATGCGGCGGGGGAGCATGTCACCCACCACCAGCAGGAAAAGCGCGCAGACGAGGGTTACCAGCATCATGCACAGCCCGCGCAGGAGCGACGGCTCCAGCTGCAGGCCCCAGCCCGTCAGCACAAGCGCAAGATGCCCGGCGAAGGCCTGCGCGACAAACACCGCGCCCAGCAGCCCGCACAGGGTGATGCCGATCTGCAGCGCGTCCAGATAGCGCGCCGGCTCCTGCAGGATGCGGCATAGCTGCTGCGCCTGCCGGTCATCGCCGTCGGCGTCCGCCTGCAGCTTGGTATCGTTCACACAGCGCAGGGCCTCGCTCGAGGCGGAGAACCATGCGCGCAGGAAGAGCAGAACAAGAAACAGCAGAATGGGCCCAGCCCATGGGTCGGAAGACACAAAATCACTCCTCGTAGCAGTCCGATGTCTGCCGGGGCTTATGGTCACCCCTGCGGCGCCGGCAGACAGGCAGCCGGGGGTATTTCAACCATATACTCCGCTATTATAGCATAGAACCATGGCAAATGCAAAGGTTTGATCGGAGAATCCGGAAAAACAGCGAATTTTCTTCCGAAAGCTCCGCATGGTAAGAAGAAAGGGGAGCCGCACGCGGCGGCTCCCCGGCTGCAGATGAACCATCCCGGCAGGATCAGTTCTCCAGCATCATGTTCAGAACGCTGTCCGGCAGCAGCTGGAGGGCGCCGATCAGGGCGATCTGCATGGTGGACTCCAGGCCCTCGCTCCAGGCGTTCAGCTCCTCCTCGCTCATGGAGAGGACACGCACGGCGTTGCTGCCGTCGAGCTTCGCGTGCTCGGCGTTCTCGGAAACGGTGATGGTGATGGTCATCCAGGGGGTGTCATCCTCCAGGGGCAGGTAGTCGATGACCATGGTCGTGATCTCGTCCTCGGAGATCACCTCATGGACGCGCATGCCATCCCGGTTGCCGTCCTCATCGGTCACGGTCACGACGAACATGAGGTCACCGCCGTTCTCGGCGATCTCGGCATCCATGGAAGCGTACACGACCTCGTCGTCCGCAGTGGCAGTGAAGTCAACGGTGAAGCTGGTGTCGGACTTCAGGATGAAGTGGCACACCACATCGGCGGTTTCGCCGTCCACCGTCAGCTTGTTGGTCAGGGTGTAGGTCAGGGTGTCGCCGGTCAGCCGGGTCAGCACGCCGTCGATCTCCAGCGAGTCATCCTCGTTGCCGTCGGCAATCAGGGTCAGGGCGTACTCCACGCGGACGGGATCGCCGTACTCGTCGGCATACAGCGTCACGACCACGTCGTCCTTGACGCTCAGCCTGCCGAACACCTCCTGCACGGCGGCGGCGAAGTCAACCTCGTCCTCGCCCTGCGCCTGGAGCATGCCGTTCATCAGCGTGGTGTAGTTCTGGAAGAGGGCAGTGTTCATGATGTCGCTCATGGCGGCGCTGAGCACCTTCAGCATGGCGTTGCCGTCCATGGTGATGATGGCGACGGAGGTGGCGGGGTCGCAGTCGGCGGGCTGCTCGGTCAGCTCGCCCTCCGTCAACTGCACGGTCTCCCCAAAGGCCTGCACGGCTTCCATGGTGGCGGTCAGATCAAGGTCGCTCAGATCCATGGCGGAAGCGTCCAGACCGCTCATGGGGTCGGAGAACAGGGCGGGCAGCTGCTCCATCAGGGCATTGTAGTCCTCCTCGCTCAGGCCGAGCTCAAGCAGGGTGTCCTTGTTGTTCTTCAGCGTCTCGATCAGCTCGTCCGGGGTGATGGCGATCACATCGCTGCCCAGCAGGTTGCTGCCAAAGAGGAGCGCATCCTCCGCCACCTGGGCGTCCAGGGTCACGGCAGGCTGACCGCTCAGATTCAGGCTGAGTCCCAGTTGCACACTGCCATCCTCGTTCTCCATGCCGTACACGGTCAGGCCGAGCGCATTCATCAGGTCGTTGATAACCTCCACCTGGGACGGATCCACTTCCTCCTCCAGGAACGGGGTCAGGTTGAAGTTGGACAGGCTGATGTCCAGGGTCATCGCGCTCTCCGCCATGGAAAGCACGGGCACCAGCAGCATCACCAGTGCCAGCAGGGTAGCAAGCAGCTTTTTCATTCGGAAAATCCTCCATTTCTCCATCAGGGAAATCATTGGGAAGCCGTGTGGGATCACGTCCTCCGTATGTCAACATTATACATGAGGATTCATCGCGCCGCAACCGGAAAACGACGAAAAGCTGTAAATTTTGTATGAAACCCGCATTCCGGGCACCCAAAGCGCAGGGGCGGCGCCCAGAGGATGGGGGATTTGCTTCGGAGATGTGAATTTTTCCGTTTTGCTCTTGTGAAACCGCGTTTTGTCTGCTATAATGGGAAAGAAACCCGGAAATATGGAAAGGAGCTTTCTGAACGATGAATCTCATGAACATCCTGCTCGGCATTTCCACCGCGCTGGCGGAGGAGGGCGTTGCTGTCTCTGCGGATGCGACCGGTGAGCTGGCGGAGGGCGCCGGTGCTGTCGGTACGGTGGCGGCCCTGATCAGCACGCTGCTGCCCATGGTGCTGATCTTCGTGGTCTTCTACTTCTTCCTTATTCGTCCCCAGAGGAAGAAGGACAAGCAGGTGAAGCAGATGCTGGACAACCTGAAGGTGACGGATCGCATCTGCACCATCGGCGGCATCTACGGCACCATCACCAACATCAAGGACGACACCATCACCCTGTCCGTGGGCAACCAGAACATGACCATGGTGGTGGCTCGCTGGGCCATCCGTTCCGTGGAGGAGGTCTCCATCGAGAACGACTCCGAGATGCTGAACTGATTCGCGTCTTTCCCTGCACCCCTCCGCGCTCAAGGCGGGCGGGTGCCTTTTCTTTCCCGTCAGCTGATGCGGCACGGGGCGAAAAACGCTGTTTTCCCCCTTGACAAAAATGGATTATCTGCTATAATTTGACGCGTTACCACTTTATCACGCTAAATTGGAGGGCGGATTCAATGGAGAACCGCAAGCTGCAGATTCCCACGGGCATGCAGGATACGCTGCCGGGAGAATGCCGGGCCAAGCGGAAGCTGGAGGACAGCCTGCGCGGGCTGTTCATGCTCCATGGCTATCAGGAGATCGAAACGCCCGTGCTGGAGTACTACAACGCCCTGGATGATGCCACCTACGGCTATCGCCCGGAGAGCGTGTGGAAGACCTTTGACCGCACTGGGCAGGTGCTGGCGCTCCGTCCGGATTCCACGATACCTGCGGTGCGCCTGGCGGCGGGGAGGTTGCGGAGTGAGCCGCTGCCGCTGCGGCTGTGCTATCTGCAGAACATGACGAAGTACACCTCCGACCCGCTGTCCATGCTCTGTGAGCAGACCCAGGCGGGCGTGGAGCTGATGGGCGAGAGCAGCGTTCAGGCGGACGCGGAGGTCATCGCGCTGGCTATCGAAACGCTGAAGGCCGCCGGGCTCCGGGACTTTCAGATCGAGCTGGGACAGGCGGGCTTCTTTCAGGGCTTCATGCAGGAGGCGGGGCTGTCGGACGCGGACTGCGAGACCATGCGGGTGCTGGTAGAGCAGAAGAACACGCTCGGCATGCAGCTCTACCTGCAGAAGCTGGACGTGAGCGCCGATGTGACCCGGCGGCTGATGCGTCTGCCCCGGCTGTACGGGGACGCGTCGGTGCTCGATGAGGCGGCGTCGCTGACCAATCACGCCCTGTGCCGGCAGTCGCTGCACTCCCTGCGGCAGGTGATCGACATCCTGCGGGCGTATGGCTTCGGCGACTATCTGACCATTGATCTGGGCATGGTGCATGAGCAGGGCTACTACTCCGGATTGATCTTTCAGGGGCAGACCCGCGATCTGGGCCAGCCGCTGCTCTCCGGAGGCCGCTACGACGGGCTGCCGGAGCGGTTCGGGCGGGCCATGCCCGCGGTGGGCTTTGCCCTGAGTCTGAAGCTGCTGATGATTGCGCTGGAGCGGCAGGGAACCTCCTTTCAGCCGCCGGTGCCCGACTGCATGGTGGGCTTTGAGCAGGGCTGCCTGAAGCAGGCGGTGGAGTTCGCCCGGGAGGCCCGGGAAAAGGGCATCAGCGTGAGCATGCAGTACGACGCCGCGCCCGGCGAGCTGCGGGACCGGGTGGCCCGGGGGCTGTGCCGGCAGGCCGTGTACCTCTCGTCGGAGGGCATGCAGCGGTTCGGTGACAAGGCTGCGGAAGGAGGAGACCGGTAGCATGCAGGACGAAATCATCACGCTGGCCCTTGCCAAGGGCCGCTTGGCAGAGCAGACGTTTGATCTGCTGGAGCACATGGGCATCGACTGCTCCCAGCCGCGCAATCCGGGCCGTCAGCTGGTGCTGTGGGACGAAAAAAACCGAATTCGGTTTATTCTTGTCAAGCCGTCGGATGTACCGACGTATGTTGACCACGGAGTGGCGGATCTCGGCGTCGTCGGGAAGGACACGCTGATGGAGGCCGGGCGCCCGCTCTACGAGGTGCTCGACCTGACCTTCGGCAAGTGCAGGCTGTGCGTGGCGGGCTATGCCGGCGGCGGGAACGCCTCGGTGACCCGGGCCACCTTCCGCGTCTGCACGAAGTACCCCAACATCGCCCGGAGCTACTGGGGCGCGCAGGGACGCACCATCGAGATCATCGAGCTGCACGGCTCGGTGGAGCTCGGCCCCGTCATCGGGCTGTCGGACGTGATTCTGGACATCGTGGAGAGCGGCTCCACCCTGCGGGCCAACGGCCTGACGGTGCTGGAGGAGGTCTGTGACGTGTCCGCCCGGCTGGTGTGCAACCGGGTGTCCATGAAAACCAAGCGCGACCGCATCCGCAGCCTGATCGACGGGCTGGACGAGCAGGTGCGGCGCATGAACCAGGCCATGATGGAGGCCTGAAAACGAGGGACGGAGGTTGAGCGTATGGTACCGATTTTACAGGCATCCGACCGGAAGGCGCTGGGAGAGCGCGTCATGAACCGCAGCCAGCTGACCAACGACCAGGTGACCGCCACCGTCAAGGAGATCATCCGCCGGGTTCGCGCCGAGGGCGACGCGGCGCTGTTCGATTATACGGCCCGCTTTGACCATGCGGACATCACTGCGGAGACGGTGCAGGTGACCCGGGCGGAGATCGACGCCGCCTATGCCGCCGCAAGCCCGGAGTGGCTGGAGGCCATGCGCGAGGCGGCCCGGCGCATCACCGAGTTCCATCAGAAGCAGAAGCAGAACACCTGGCTGAACTTCCAGCCCGGCATCGCGCTGGGCCAGAAGATCACCCCGCTGCGGCGCGTGGGCGTGTATGTGCCCGGCGGCACGGCGGCCTATCCGTCCTCGGTGCTGATGAACGTGCTGCCGGCGAAGGTGGCGGGCGTGAAGGAGATCGTGATGGTCACGCCGCCCGGCAGGGATGGGGGCGTCAGCTATCCGCTGGCCCTCGCAGCGGCGGACATCGCGGGCGTGGACAGGATTTACAAGGTGGGCGGCGCGCAGGCGATTGCCGCGCTGGCCTTCGGCACGGAGAGCATTCCGCGGGTGGACAAGATCACCGGCCCCGGCAACATCTACGTCGCCATGGCGAAGCGCGAGGTGTTCGGGCATGTGGGCATCGACATGGTGGCGGGCCCCAGCGAGGTGCTGGTGATCGCCGACGGCACCGCCAATCCGGTGCACGTGGCGGCTGACCTGCTGAGCCAGGCGGAGCACGACCCGCTGGCTGCCGCCATTCTGGTCACGGATTCCGAGGCGCTGGCAAGGCAGGTGGACGCGGAGCTGGCACGGCAGACGGCGCTGCTGCCCCGGCAGGAGGTCATCCGGCAGAGCCTTGGGGCCTACGGCACCATCGTGGTGGCGCAGGATTTGAAGGAATGTGCCGCCATCGCCAACGAGATTGCCCCGGAGCACATGGAGCTGTGCGTCAGCGAGCCCTATGCGCTGCTGGATCAGATTGACAACGCGGGTGCCATCTTCTTGGGCGGCTGGTCGCCGGAGCCGCTGGGCGATTACTTCGCCGGCCCGAATCACGTGCTTCCCACCAGCGGCACCGCCCGGTTCTTCTCGCCGCTGAGCGTGGATGACTTTGTGAAGAAGTCCAGCCTGATCTGCTGCTCCCGGGAGGAGCTGGAGCGGGTGTCCGATCAGGTGATTCTGCTGGCCCAGTCCGAGGGACTGGATGCCCATGCCAATGCCGTAGCCATCCGCTTCGGCAAAGAAATCAAGTAAGGAGCTGCCATGCGTACTGCAACCATCACCCGGGAGACCCGGGAAACCTCCATCGCGCTGAAGCTGAATCTGGATGGAAGCGGAAAAACGGAGATCAAGACCGACGTCGGTTTCTTCGATCACATGCTGGATGCCCTGTGCCGGTTTGCGCTGCTGGATTTGACGCTTTCCTGCCGTGGCGATTTGGCGGTGGATGCCCACCACACCGTGGAGGATGTGGGAATCTGCCTGGGACGTGCCATCCGGGAGGCTCTGGGAGACCGGGCAGGCATCCGGCGGGTAGGGTCAGCCTGGCTGCCCATGGATGAGGCGCTCTCCTTCGCTGCCATCGACATCAGCGGACGCCCCTACCTGAGCTTCCGTGCGGAGTTTGCGTCGCCCATGTGCGGCACGATGGATACGCAGCTGGCGGAGGAGTTTTTCCGGGCGGTGGTGATGAACGCCGGTCTGACCGTGCATCTGCGAGTCGAGGAGGGCCGGAACGACCACCACAAGATGGAATCCCTGTTCAAGGCCTTTGGCCTGGCGCTGCGCACGGCGGCGGAGCCTGACCCGCGCGTGGTGGGCGTGCTGTCCACCAAGGGCGCGCTGGACGGATGAGGAGGCGGCGGAATGATTCTGTATCCTGCCATTGATCTGCTGGACGGGAAGGCCGTCCGGCTGCGTCAGGGGAAGCGCGATGAGGTCACGGTCTACGGAACCCCCGTGGAGATGGCGCGAAGCCTGCGGCAGCGCGGTGCGGCGTGGCTGCATCTGGTGGACCTGGAGGCGGCCTTTGACGGAAAAACGCGTCAACTCGACCTGCTGCGGGAGATCGTGCGGGCCTTCGATGGCCCGGTGGAGCTGGGCGGCGGTCTGCGCAGTCTGGAGGACATAGCGCTGAGGATGGAGGCCGGTGTCAGCCGCTGTATCATCGGCACGGCAGCGGCGGAGCATCCGGAAATGGTAGCGGAGGCCTGTGACCGCTGGCCCGGGCGCATCGCGGCGGGCATTGATGCCAAAGACGGCATGGTTGCCACCCGGGGCTGGGTGGATGTGACCGCGATTCCTGCCATTGAGCTGGCGGAGCGGATGAAGCAGGCGGGTGTGGAAACGATCATCTACACCGACGTGAGCCGGGACGGCATGATGACCGGCCCGAATGTGAAGGCTACGGCGGCGCTGGTGAAGGCCACCGGACTGGCCGTCACGGGCTCCGGCGGGGTTTCTTCGCTGGATGACCTGCGCGCCCTGCGGGAGGCTGGCTGTGCCGGCGCGATTCTCGGGAAGGCGCTCTACGAGGGCGCCTTCACTCTGGAGGATGCGCTCCGGCAGGAGGCCGCGTACAGCGTGCTGTGATCTCAAACGACAGATAACGGAGGAAAAATATGGCCATCAGCAGCATCAAATTTGACGCAAACGGACTCGTACCGGCTATTGCCCAGGATGCCCAGACCGGCGCTGTGCTCATGCTGGCCTACATGAATGCTGAATCGCTTCAGCAGACGCTGGAGAGCGGCTATGCCACCTACTACAGCCGGAGCCGCCAGAAGCTGTGGCGGAAGGGGGAGACCAGCGGACATACGCAGCGGGTGCTGTCCATAAGCTATGACTGCGACGGCGATGCCATCCTGATGCAGGTGGAGCAGACGGGCCCCGCCTGTCATACGGGCGCCTACAGCTGCTTCCACAACGAGCTGCGCCGGGCGGATCCTGACGACATGCCTGCGACATCCGCCATCGTTCAGCAGGTGTACGATGTGATCGCCGACCGCAAGGTGCATCCTCGGGAGGGGAGCTACACCAACTATCTGCTGGAGAAGGGCGTGGAGAAGATCTGCAAGAAGGTGGGCGAGGAGGCCAGCGAGACCATCATCGCCGCCATGAAGGGCAATCAGGAGGAGGTCACCTACGAGGCGGCGGATCTTATGTACCATCTGCTGGTGCTGCTGTTCCAGCAGGGCGTGACACCCCAGCAGGTCTGGGAGGAGCTGGCCCGGCGGCGCTGATGTCAACCCGTTGCGAAGCAAAGAAATTTGAGAAAAGCGCGATTTAGGTCTTGCCAAATCGGTCATAATCTGCTATAATAAAACGTGCTGGATGCGCCGATATAGCTCAGCTGGTAGAGCGGCTGATTCGTAATCAGCAGGTCATGGGTTCGAGTCCCATTATCGGCTCCAGCCCATCGAGGTGTAGCGCAGTTTGGTAGCGCGTTTGGTTCGGGACCAAAAGGCCGCGGGTTCGAATCCCGCCACTTCGACACGCGGAAACC
>JAEDKS010000261.1 GCA_016295665.1 Clostridia bacterium | reverse complement strand
TGGAGCTGTTCCACGGCCCCACCCTGGCCTTCAAGGACATGGCGCTGCAGCTGCTGCCCCACCTGACCACCCTCGCAGCGAAGAAGCAGGGCGAGCAGCGGGAGGTCAGCATTCTGGTGGCGACCAGTGGCGATACGGGCAAGGCCGCGCTGGAGGGCTTCAAGGATGTGGCGGGCACCAGCTGCACCGTGTTCTATCCCGTGGACGGCGTCAGCGACGTGCAGCGCCTGCAGATGACCACCACCGGCGGCGGCAACACCCATGTGATTGCGGTGGAGGGCAACTTCGACGATAGCCAGACCGGCGTGAAGCGGCTGTTCGCGGACGGGGACTTCGCCCGGGAGATGGACAGGCGCGGCAAGGTGCTGTCCTCCGCCAACAGCATCAACTTCGGACGGCTGGTGCCTCAGGTCGTGTACTACTTCAGCGCCTACGCCGATCTGGTGGAGCGCGGGGCCGTGAACCCCGGGGACAACGTGAACTTCGTGGTGCCCACGGGCAACTTCGGCAACATTCTGGCGGCCTACTACGCCCGGAGCATGGGACTGCCGGTGGGCCGGCTCATCTGCGCCAGCAACCGCAACCATGTGCTGACCGACTTCTTTGACTCCGGCGTGTACGATGCCCGCCGTACCTTCTTCAAGACCACCTCGCCCTCTATGGACATTCTGGTGTCCTCCAACCTGGAGCGGCTGCTGTTTGAGGCCTGCGACCGGGATGGCGCGCTGGTGGCAACCTGGATGAAGCAGCTGAAGGAGGGCGGCACCTACGCGGTGGGTGAGCAGCGCTGGGAGTGGCTGCACGGCGTGTTCGACGCGGGCTACGCCGACGAGCAGCAGACCGCTGCCGAAATCCGCCGGGTGTTCCAGCAGGAGCACTATCTGATGGATACCCACACCGCGGTGGCGAGCCATGTGCTGCAGGCGTACCGCGCCCGCACCGGGGACACCACCCCCACGGTCATCGTTTCCACCGCGAGCCCCTACAAGTTCGCCGCCGACGTGCTGGCGGCGCTCAAGGGTGAGGATTACGTCCGGGGCCGCGATGCCTTCGCGTGCTCCGAGCTGCTGGAGGAGCTCTCCGGCATGCCCGTCCCCGCGCAGGTCAAGGCGCTGCGGACGGCGGAGATCCGCCATACCGCCCGCTGCAGCCGGGAGGCGATGGGCTCGGCGGTGCTGGCGGAAATGGACAGGTAACCGAAATCTGGCTTCGGGCGGCTTAGGCGGCGGCCCGGAGCCGTTTTGCGTCTGGCGCAAGCCGGGGAAGGGAGCGAACGATGGCATCCATGACCCTGCGCCTCCGTCTGGAGGGGGCGCACCTTCATGTGCGGGGGGAGATCGTGGCGGACGAGCCCCTGCGGGAGCTTTCCCTGATGCTGAACCGGGGGCTGACCGTGATGGAGGCGCGATGCGACGGGGAGCCCGTGACCTGCGCTCCGGGAGCGGCCTGCGACCCAATGTTCCGAGCTGAGTCGACGATCTGGCAGGTGCGGCGGGAGACCCCTTCCGGCAGCTGACGCTGCGCTACGAGGGCACCGTCGGCAGCTGGTGGCACTGCGCGGTGTCGGAGCAGCTGATTGCGCTGAACTGGTACTCGGTGTGGTTCCCGCAGGAGCTGCCCTTTGCGCAGGTGCGGGATCTGGTGCTGGTGGAGGGCTGCGGGGACTATCTGATGCTGAAGGGCACCCGCGACGAGGAAGCGGGTGTGTGGCGCTACGGCGGGGAGGGGTATGATCCCTTCAACCTGCTCCTGTACCGCCGGGAGAGCATGCACATCCTCCGTGGGGCGCATCTGCGGGTATGGTTCCTGGACGATGGGCAGCGGGAGAGCGCTGAGCAGGCGGTGCGGGTCTTTGAGGACATTCTGGACTTCTACACGAAGGAGCTGTTCCGCACGCCGTGGGAGGGCGCGGTGGACATGGCCTGCGACGCGCCGGTGGTGCGGGACGGCGGCGCCTACAAGCGCCGGGGGCTGATTGTCACGAACCGTCCCGGCGACCACGACGGAGAGCTCGTGTGCGTCAACGCCCATGAGCTGGCCCACGAGTGGTGCTCCGGTGCGGATGTCAACACCTGGGAGGATTGGCTGAACGAAGCGGGAGCCGAGTGGGCCATGCTGCTCTACGCGCTCTCCCGGGGCCGGCAGGACCTGTATGAGGAGCAGATGGCCTGGCACCGGGAGCAGGCGAAGCGGGCGTCCGTCATGCGCCCCGTGGACGGCAGCCGCCCCGTGGAGGGCGTTCACAGCGTGGGCACGGTGCAGTTTGAAGGACTGTACCGTCGCTTCGGCGCGGAGGCGGTGGCGGAGGTGCTGCGGTGCATGGTGGCGCTGAAGGAAAAGACCACGGCAAGGCTGCTGGACGCCCTGCGCGGGGCGGGCCTGACAGCGGTGGCGCAGGCACTGGAGGAGAGTCTGGAA
>JAEDKS010000260.1 GCA_016295665.1 Clostridia bacterium | reverse complement strand
CACGAACATCTTCGGCACGGACGCGACGGACATCCTGTTCATCTACAGGCTGGAGCAGCCCATCCCGCTGGAGGAGGCCGCGATTTCGTACTGCGGCTACATCAAGGATTTCTCCATCATCATCGACCGATACCACACGGACGCATTCTGCGGGCAGAGCGCGGCCTATCTGATGAACGCCAGCGGCACGAAGCTGTACGCGACGGATTCGGAGGCGCAGGGCCAGGTCTTCATCGGCAGGAATATCTACAGCATCCTGGAGGACATGACCTACACCCACGGCAACAGCTATGCGTCCTGCATGCAGCTGCTTCAGGAGATGGGCAATTCCATCGCCAACGCCAGCCTGAACGGCACGGAGTATTACCTCTGCCTGCACCGCATGGTGGACACCAACTGGGTGCTCATGCTGGTCATACCCGCGCAGTACGTGGCGACCAACACGCAGATCCTGATCGACTCCGTCATCAAGACGCTGCTCTTTGCCGGGCTTGCGCTGGCGGGGATCCTGGTCTGCATCCTCATCATCTCCATGCGCATGCGGCAGCAGGAGCAGCTCTACCGGCAGGAGCAGGAGAACAGCGCAAAGCTCGAGGCCTCCCGCCGGGAGGCCGAGCGGGCGAAGCATGCGGCGGAGGAGGCGTTCAAGGTGGCGGACGCGGCGAACAACTCCAAGAGTTCGTTTCTGACCAACATGTCCCACGACATCCGCACGCCGATGAACGCCATCGTGGGCTTTGCGGATCTGCTCGAGCGGGACGCGGACGATCCGCAGAGGGTTCGGGAATACACGAAGAAGATCAAGTCCTCCGGCCAGCACCTGCTCGGACTCATCAACGACGTGCTGGACATGTCCAAGATCGAGGCGGGCAAGACGAACCTGAGCCTGAGCGAGGAGCGCATCGCGGACGTCATCGACGGCGCGGAGACCCTCATCCGCCCGCAGATGCTGGAAAGGGGCCACAGCTTCGAGGTGCGCACCCACGACATTCAGCACGAGAGCATCGTCGTCGACAAGCTGCGCCTGAACCAGATTCTGCTCAATCTTCTGTCAAACGCCTGCAAGTACACGCCGGACGGAGGCCACATCGTGCTCAGCGTGACGGAGCTGCCGAACCGGCGGCCGCAGTACGCCAGCTTCCGCTTCACCGTGCAGGACAACGGCTACGGCATGACCGAGGAATTCGCCGCGCGCATCTTCGATACCTTCACCCGCGAGGAGAATTCCGTGACCAACAAGGTGCAGGGCACCGGCCTGGGCATGGCCATCACCCGGAGCCTGGTGAAGCTGATGGGCGGCCAGGTATCCGTGCAGACACAGAAGGGGAAGGGCTCCACCTTCACCGTCGAGATGGAGCTGCAGATCTCCGACGAGATGGGCAACGCCTCCTTCTGGGAGCAGAACGGCATCCTGCGCATCCTGGTCGTGGACGACAGCGCGCAGGTCTGCCGGGACATCGCGCTCTCCATGAAAAAGTACGGCGTGGAGGTGAAATATGCGCTGTCTGGCGAGGAGGCTGTGCGCATCGTGCGCGAGGACTGCGCTTTCGACGCTGTGATGATCGACTGGTACATGACCAGCATGAGCGGCAGGCAGACCGCCATCGAGCTGCGCAGGCTGATGCAGCGGCCCTGCCCGTTTATCCTGCTGTCCTCCTACGACCTGAACGACACCATCGCAAAATCGGAGGAGCTTCCGGTGGACGGCATCCTGGCAAAGCCCTTCTTCGTGTCCAAGCTGCGCGCGACGCTGGACGAGATTTTGCACGGCCACGAGGTGGGGGAGGGCGCGGAGGAATTCAGCGCCCTGAACGGGCTGCACTTCCTGGCTGCGGAGGACAACGAGCTGAATGCGGAAATTCTGAAGGAGATGCTGAAGATCGTTGGTGCAAGCGTGGACATCTGTGAGAATGGCCGGCTGGTCGTCGACGCGTTTCAGAGATCCGCGCCGGGACAGTACACGGCCGTCCTGATGGACGTGCAGATGCCGGTGATGAACGGACTGGAGGCCACGCGGGCGATCCGCGCCTCCGCGCATCCGCTGGCGGTCACGATCCCGATCATCGCCATGACGGCCAACGCCTTCTCCGAGGACATTCACGACTGCCTGGAGGCGGGCATGAACGCCCACGTCTCCAAGCCCATCGACATGGCCTGCTTCGAGCAGACCGTTCGCAGGGTGCTGGGGATGGAAGCCGGGGAAGAAGGCTGAAAAATGAGAAGGCTGTTCCGCGCACACAACGCAGCTCTTGCGCATGAAGCGTGCCTTCCGGCCATCGCGCATGTGCGATGTTTCGCAGCAGATACGGCTTCATTGACCGCCGTCACAGTCCGCAAACGCGCAAAAATACCAGGCTGAAATGCCTGGTATCAGCTTGTCAAAAAAGACTTTTTGACAAGCTGGTGGACGGGGGAGTATCTCCCC